>JAHLFA010000080.1 GCA_018883985.1 Candidatus Ruminococcus intestinipullorum
AGTCTTATGTACAAGACAGTGACTTGACAGTAGCAAAATATGTTGAAAAGGTAGCAAAAGAAAACAACGCTAACTTGACAATTAAGAGATTTGTTCGTTTTGAAACAGGAGAAGGAATCGAAAAGAAACAAGAAGATTTTGCGGCTGAAGTAGCAGCTCAAATGGGAATGTAATAAATTATTGCAGTTGTAATGCTACATTATATAATAATTGACAGATTTTTGAGATAACATGAAAGGCAGAAAATCCGCATAGATTTTTTGCCTTTTTAAATGTTAAAACAGTTAAAGGAGAATATATGAGCGACCGTAAGGTAAATAAAGGTTTTGAAATATTTAGTTGTTTGACCATAGTTGTTGCAATTACCTTTTTCATTGGTGGAATATTTTTAAGTAAATTGCTTAATACAGCTCAAGAAGAGTGGTTTAAATCCTATTTAAATAACCAAGCAAAAATACAGGAAATACATGTAGAGAGGCAGCATGAGGCTGATTTACAAACATTAAATACAACAAAGCATTTCATTGATTTTCAAAATACAAATTTAAGTGAAATCTTAAAAGTACGTTTAGATGAAGCGAACGAAAGCAATAAATTTATTAGAATGTCATTGGTTTATCCAAGTGGAGCAGTATACCATGCAACTTTGAATAAAGGTGTTTCAGAGGAAAGAGTTGAAGACTTAGAACCTGAATTAAAGAGAATTGTAGAGAAAAGTTTTTCAGGAGAAGAAGAGATATCGGATGTTTATTATGAAGACGATATAGGGCAAAATGTAATTGCCATTTCCGTTCCTGTAAAAGAGGATGGGAAAGTTGTAGGTGTTCTTGTGGCATACAATAGTGAAGATGTTTATACAGATATTTTAAAATCCAATAAAGATGGAGAAACCTATACATATATTATAGAGGATACAGGTGAGATGCTTGTTGATGCAGGAGAATTTATTGACAAACAAGAAATAGAATCTGTATATGAAATGAAGATTAAAGAATCACAAAAGGCTGCAATGCGTGAACATTTGGAAAGAGGAGAAGATTTCTTCACTGTCTTAGAAATGGGAGAAAACAAATATTGTGCCTTTTTATTAAGAACAGAATTTCAAAACTGGTACGTTTTAACAATTAGAGAGTATAATTTCTTACAAAATAAATTGATTTCCTATTTGAATTATTTTGTATACATCTATGCTGCAATTATATTAATAGGTTGTATATTTGTAGGCTATACAATTAGTATTTTCCGTAAAAATAATAAACGATTAGAACGAATTGCATACTATGATGAATTGACAGGAATTTATAATCTTCATAAGTTCCAACAAGATTATAAAAATATTATAGAAGAAAACAGACCATTGTCTGTGGTAATATTAAATATAAAGAACTTCCAGTTTATCAATGAAACCTTTGGCGAAGCAAGAGCGGATAGTTTGTTGAAGTTTTTTGCATACGTGATGCAAAAAGAGATTCGAGAAGGAGAATATTGTTGTAGAGATAGTGCCGACCAGTTCATGATGCTGTTAAGAGATGTGGATCAAAAGGAAGTGGCTCGAAGAGTCGGCATTATTGAAAGGCAAATATTAAACTATTTTGAAGATGACCAGACAAATTACAATATTCGTTTAAGTATCGGGGGATATATTGGAGATAGATTCTCAAAATATAGCGTAAATAATGCGATTTTGGCAATGAAAGAAGCTAAGAATAGTAATGCGGGCATTGTATTTTATGATGCAGCAATGAAAAAGTCTGTTGAATTACAGAATGAAATTACAAATTCTATGTATGACGCATTGGAAAATGAAGAATTTAAGCTACATCTTCAGCCTAAATATGATATAGAAAAAGAATGTGTAATTGGAGCAGAAGCACTGGTTCGTTGGATTAAAAAAGATGGAACACAATTCTTTCCAGATCAGTTTATTCCACTGTTTGAAAAAAATGGATTTTGTATTCAATTAGACTTGTATATGGTGGAACAGGTATGTAAAAAATTAAGGCAATGGATAGACGAAGGATATGAAGTGCATCCTGTATCTGTGAATCAAACAAAGCTGTTATTCTATCGCAAGGACTATGTAGATAACCTATGTGAAATTACAACAAAATACAATATCGATCCTAATTTAATTGTTTTGGAAATTTTAGAAGGGTTGGCATTAGAGAATGTAGATTTGTTTAATGATTGCATTGAAAAATTACATGAAAAAGGATTTAGAGTATCGTTAGATGATTTTGGAAGTGGATATGCTTCCTTAGGTAATTTAAATGAATTGCATGTAGATGAAATCAAAGTAGATAGAACATTATTAGAGCTTTTAGAAGAAAGAAAAGGTCCTCAGAAAAATAAAATGTTTGAAAAGATAATGCGATTAATAGAGTCGTTAGAGGTAGATACTATCATTGAAGGAGTAGAAACACAGACACAAATTGAAGTACTTAGAAAATTAAATTGTAGATTTGTACAAGGATATTATTATAGTCGTCCTGTTTCTGCTCAAGAGTATGAAAAATTTTTAAAAGCTAAGCTATGAGAAAACAGGTAAAAGCATATGTTTACAATGAGAATTAGGAGGCGTAAGCATGCGAAAAATAATAGGGAAATATGTGTTGATTATTATGATTATCTCAGGGTTGTTATGCTTGGGGATTTTTTATCGCTTCAATTATGAAAGAGAAAAGTCTACCGAAATTGAAATTATTGAAGGAATTACCGAACAAGTAGAGAGCATTCTAAGGCTGAATGTAAGAAGAGATCAAGGGGCAGGAGAATTATTTCAAGAGGATTATCTAAACCGAGCAAAGGTAGTGTCCTTTATTATTGCAAATTTTACAGATAACCATCCTACAAATGAACAATTAAGAGAATACGCAAGAAATGTAGAAGTGGATAGTATTTATTTTGTAGATGAGCATGGTGAAATTATAAGCAGTAGTGAAGATGAGTTTGTGGGGATAAATTTTTATGAAAGAAAAGGGCTGCAAAGATTTATTCCCTTGATAGAAAATTCCGATGAAGATGCATACTATGTTCAAGAGGATGGCTATGACTGGATACAACAAAAAGATATGATATATCTTGGCGTAAAACCACAGGGGCTTTCCAAAGGAATGGTACAGATTGCTACTTCCACAAATAGTTTGGAAGAATATAAAAAAGAGTTTAGCATTTCGGTTGTAATGAAGAACATTCCTACTACACAATACCAATCGGTATTTGTTGTTGATGAAAACTCTGGTGAGCTATTAGGAAGCTCAAAATATGACAATATCGGTATTACCAGTGAGTATACGCAGCATAATATAGAGAAATTAAAAGGTTATGTGCAAAATGTAGAAGTAGTAGAAGTTAGAGGGATTCCAGTTCTAATGTGCGTAAGAGAAGTGGGAGATTATTTAGTTTGTGTTACTTCCGAAATGAATGTTATACTAGACTCTATTTTACAGCAGGTACTCATTATGAGTGGGGTAGTAATTATCTTAATCATAGTTGTAGTGTTCTCTCTATATTGTTTACTGAATCATTTTATTTTACATGATATAGAAGGAATGATTGGTACGATTAATGAATTTGCAACAGGAGATCGAACTGTAAAATTCCATGTGAAAGGGAATACAGAATTATCTCGTATGGCAGAAGTATTAAACAAAGTGATGAAAACCTACAGTGGAAAGGGAGAGAAAATCTCAAATGTCCTTACAATGTTGGGGAGTAAATATGGAGTATACGAGTATGAGTATGAATTGAATCAAATTTTCTTTTCCGATAATATTCCTGAAATGACAGGACTAACCCCAGAAGAATGCGAAAAAATTATCCGAAGATACTTTGATGACGAAAAAGCACGGGAAGAGATGGAGGCTTTAAACGGAAAAGTCAAAGAAGGATTGTTCATCTCAAAGAATGGAAAGAAATTTCTAGTGGAAAGAATGAAGAGCCAAGATACATATTATGCAGTAATGCGAGATATTTCTGAAGAATGGAATGAGAAAAAAGAATTATCCAATGAATTGGAACAGGCAAAATATCGTGCAGAACGAGATGTGTTAACAGGTCTTTATAATAGAGCCAAAATTAGAGATGTCGTGGACGAATTATTTGTGCAAGGAAAAAGAATGGGAGTCATGCTTTTGTTCGATTTGGATAATTTTAAAAGAGTCAATGATGAAAAAGGGCATCCAGAGGGAGATGAACTTTTGAGGAAATTTGCAAAAATTTTGCAAAAGCAGTTCCGTGATTGCGATATCAGAGCAAGAATTGGAGGAGATGAATTTGCTATTTTCTTACCAAATGAAGTACCATTCCAAGTGTTGGAGGAGAAATTAAAACACTTGATTGAATCTTTTAGAGAAGAGTTAAAAGACTATTATAAAGACTATAAAGTATCTGTTAGTATAGGTGCAGCATATGTAGATGATACAATACATTCTTATGTGGATTTATATAAAGTGGCAGATATGGCCATGTATTCAGCAAAGAATATGGGAAAAGACAGGTATTTTATTGGAAACGGGGAACAAGTGAATTCATAAAATTTTATAAAAAAGATAGAGTGGTCTTGATTTCCTTTCATATTTTGGTGTATATATATAGTAAGAAAAGAGATGAGATTTGTAGATTTTGTGAAAGATGTGAAGGTATATGATTAAGAAGATAAAGGACACCTCTGGAGCCTCTATGTTGATTGCATTATTACTTCTTTTGATGTGTGCAGTGGTAGGTGCTGTTGTATTGACAGCAGCTACTGCCTCTACGGGGCGTTTAGCAGGACTAAAGTCAGGAGAGAAAGAGTATTATGCTGTTTCATCTGCAGTACGTTTATTGCAGGAAGAGATTCAGGGAGAGAAGTATTCTAGATATAGCATTAGTTCTATGTCGGGCAGTATTCTTGAGTCAGGATATTATGAACAACCCCAAGGAGACATGAAGAATTTTCTAAAGAAAGCAGCAGATTACGTATACGATGCAAGAGGTTCTTCAGGTACATATCGAGGAGAGTGGAAGATTCGTGTTCCAGATAGCTCTATAGAAGAAGTTACAGCTGTCATGACAATGAATGCATCTTATGATATTACAATCACAGTCAGTTCAGGGGATGTAATCTGTACTCTGAAGATTCCAGCTGTTATTATGACAGGTGGGGGAACCACAGGGGAAGAGATTTTGATCAATGGTGACAGAGGGATTCGACATACCTTAACACTCATTTGGACGAAAGGAGAAATCACAAAATCATGAGAAAGGTTGTACAGCGTTTCAAAGAGGAGAAAGGGGAAACCCTAGCAGAAACGATGGTATCTGCTTTGATTGCAGGAATTGGCTTACTGATGCTTTCGTCCATGTTGATTGCAGCACAACGAATGATAACAAATAGTAATGATGCTGTAAAAAACTTTTATCAAGAAATGAATCAGATTGAAAATCGTACAGCAGCTTCAGAAAGCAAAAAGGTAGTTATAGAAGACATAGAGGGAACAAGGGCCGAAATCAATGTTACAGTATACCAAAGTGATGGAGGGGAAGTTGCTGCATATGCAAAGTAAAAAAAGAAAATTACAATCATCAAAGGGATTTAGTCTTTCAGAGATGTTAGTTGCAATGCTGATACTTACTTTGACAATTAGCATTGTTTCTGGTGGTGTTGTTGTAGTAAAGGAAGCGTATGAGAAGATTACAATAAAGGCAGATGCACAGGTATTGTTATCAACAGCAGTGTCGGCACTATCAGAAGAGTTTAGAAATGCACAGGATATGGAATCTGACAGTTTTTATAGCCCTCTTCAAGGCGGGAGAGTTTGGTTAGAAAGTGAAGCTACAGATAATAATATTTACATTGTTTCCTCTGACGGCTTAGGAAAGGTTCCACTTGTAACAAGGAAGACGATTCCAAAGAATTTAAAATTAAAGTTAGATAGCTTAACATATGTAGATGGTGTATTTACATGCCACATTGAAGTAAGAGATCGTAATAATAATTTGCATGAAGAGCAGGAAATTAGTGTACGTTCACTGAATGCTTCTTAGAGGGAGAACTATGAAATATAAACGTTTAGGAGAAATGCTAATCGATGCAGGATTGTTGACAGAAGAACAGCTTATGCGTGCGTTGGATATGCAGAAAGGTTCAGGAAAACGACTAGGAACTGTATTGATTGACAATGGATTTATTACAGAAGCACAGCTAATTGATATGCTTCGTGTTCAGCTTGGAATCGATTTTATAGATTTGACGGAAGTGAATATTCCACCTGAGATGGTTGATATTCTTCCAAAGAATATTGCAAAGAAAAATGACATCATTCCTGTCAAGCTAGAAGGTGATGTGTTGTATCTTGCAATGCAAGACCCATTAAACTTTATGGCTGTAGAAGAAGCTAGAATGGTTACAAGGCGACAGATATTGCCGATGATAGCCACAGCTGCAGGAATTAATCGAGCGTATAATATCCTTTATGAAAATGAAGGTGCAGTAAAGGCAATGTCCCAGATGCGTCAAGAAGCTGGGTTTATAGAGGAAGAAGAGGTACAAACACCAGAACAAGATACGCAAGATACAGGTGCTGCACCAACCATTCGATTGGTAAACTCTATCATAGAACGAGCTGTGACAGAGCGAGCCAGTGATATACATATAGAGCCTGGTAAGGAAAAGATGCTTGTTCGCATTCGTGTGGACGGTAGATTGATGCAGATTCTAACGATTCCAAAAGAGTTGCAGCAAGCCGTAATTTCCCGATTAAAAGTCATGGGAAATATGGATATAGCAGAGCGAAGAATCCCACAGGATGGGCGTTCGGCTATTCGAATTAAAGGTGCAGATGTGGATTTACGTTTGTCTACGCTGCCTACTATTTTTGGAGAAAAAGTGGTTATTCGATTGTTGATGAAGAACCAAGATATGCTTACTAGAGCTGGTATCGGTATGACGGAAGAAAATGGAGAGAAGTTTGAACGGCTTTTAAAGAACAACAGTGGGGTAATTCTAATTGTAGGGCCTACAGGAAGTGGAAAAACATCTACAATGTATACCATGATTAAGGAGTTACGTTCAGAATCCACCAATTTGATTATGCTAGAAGATCCAGTAGAGTATCAGATGGACGGTGTTACTCAAGTTCAGATTAATGAAAAAACAGGAATGACGTTTGCTAGTGCATTACGTGCAGTATTGCGTCAGGATCCTGATGTTATTGGTGTAGGAGAGATTCGAGATGGTGAAACAGCAGAGATTGCCATGAGAGCCGCTATGACAGGACATTTGGTGATTTCTACGATTCATACAGAAGATGCCATTGCAGGGCTAGACCGTCTAAGAGATATGGGAGTGGAGCCTTACTTAATTGCTGGTGGTGTTCGAGGCATTATATCCCAGCGTTTGGTTCGTAAGGTTTGTCCAAACTGCAGACATGTAGAAGAGCCTACAGAACTTGAAAAGGATTTGACAGGAATTTCCCTATTGGACCAAAGAAACTTCTACAAAGGTTCAGGTTGTCATATGTGTTTCCATAGTGGATACCAAGGGCGAATTGGTGTATTTGAAATTTTAACGTTAAATCAAGAAATTCGAGATTGTATTACAGATGAGAGACCAAAGTCAGAGCTACGTCAAGTGATAGCAAAATCAGGCTTTGAACCTATGATGCGAAGTGGATTAAAGTTGGCAGCAGAGGGAATTACAAGTTTGGAAGAACTTTGTAGAACAATTAGTATAGTGGAGTGATAAAATAATGGTAGAAGAATTCATTAAATATGCAAAGGAACAAGGTGCATCGGATGTTCATTTGGTGCAGGGACTCCCACCAAAATGTCGTATAGATGGTGAGATACAAAGTATGCCATTTGCACCACTTTCTCAAGAAGATTGTGAAGCATACGCACTAGAGCTTGCGGGAGAGCGTATGCAGGAGATGAATGGAATTGGTGAGTTGGATTTGGCTCAAAGCATAGCAGGAGAGAGGGTTCGTGTGAATCTATTTCGCCAGCAAGGGTCAGTATCAGCAGCTATTCGTATTTTAAATAGTAAGATTCCAAAGTTATACGAATTAAGTTTACCTCCAGTTATTAACGAGTTTACTTCTTGGAATAAAGGAATTGTGTTAATAACAGGGGAAACAGGAAGTGGAAAGTCTACTACATTAGCAGCCCTATTAGATGAGATTAACCATACAAAAAATGGGCATATCATTACATTGGAAGATCCAGTGGAATATGTTTATACACCTGATTGCTGCGTCATTAATCAACGAGAGATTGGAAGAGATACAAAGTCCTATTCGGATGGACTAAGAGCAGTTCTAAGAGAGGATCCTGATATCATTCTTATTGGTGAAATGAGAGATCAGATTACCACTGAAACAGCACTGATGGCAGCAGAAACAGGACATTTAGTATTTGCTACTTTACATACGAATTCAGCACCAGATGCGATTGATAGAATTGTAGGATTATTCCCTGCAGAGCGTCAATCCCAGATTCGATTAGAATTATCTATATGTTTAAGAGCTGTAGTTTCTCAGCAATTGTTGAAAAAGAAGTCTGGCAAGGGGCGTGTTGCAGCTTGTGAGGTTATGATTGTAAATGCAGCACTTCGCAATTTGATTCGAGAAGGAAAGACACCACAGATGTTCTCAGCAATGCTAAGTGGTTCATCTGAGGGAAATATTACAATGGATAATGCTTTGCTTCGTTTGGTTATGGAGCAAGTGATTGATAGTAAAACTGCAATTATGGCAGCACATGACCGTGAGTATGTGAAAAAGAACATAAAATTCTAAGAAGTAGAAAGGAGGGGGAGAGGTGACTTATCAGTATCAGGCAATTTCTGCAGATGGAGAAAAGATTAACGGTACCCTTGATGCAGTAGATGAATATGCAGCGGTGGCACAGCTAAGGGCGATGTATACAATCGTTTTGAATGTGAAACCACAGAAAGAAAAGGGTGGAATCCTTTCAAAAGAAATTGGAACTCGCAAAATTGACCAAAAAGCACTTTCTGTTATGTGTTCTCAGTTTTCGATTATCCTGCAATCAGGAGTTCCAATCGATACTTGTATGTCCTTAGTAAGTAAGCAGGTAAAGGACAAAGGACTGAGAAGAATGCTGGAAAAGTCAGCAGAGGATGTATCAAAAGGAAATAGTATTGCAACCAGTTTCAAGAAAAATTGCCCACATCTTCCTCCAACATTTATAGAAACCATTAAAGCAGGAGAGGAATCAGGTACGATTGAGAACTCTTTTGCAACTTTACAAAGGTATTATGATAAATCTTTTAAAACAAAACAAAAGATTAAGCAGGCATTGGCTTATCCAAGTTTTGTATTATCAGTAGCAGTGGTAGTATTGATTATTGTTATGACGACTGTTGTACCTAGTATTGCCACAACATTTTTGGATTTAGGCGGCGATATGCCTTTGATTACAAAACTTTTAATTAAAATGTCAGATTTCTTTCGTGAAAACATTTTGTGGATATGTGTTGTGTTAATAGCAATTGTGATGCTGTTTCGCATCTATATCAAAACAGAAGTTGGGAAAAGGAGTTGGAGTACTTTTTACTTAAAACTTCCTATTATTGGAAATATTGGCATTTTAAATACATGCAGTCAAATTGCAAATACCATGGCAGCCCTTTTAAATGCTGGTTTAAGTGTAAGTCGAGCATTGGAGATTACAGGAAGGGTGTTAGACAATTATATGATTGGAAAAGAAATTTCTCAGATGACGGAGCGAATTGAACAGGGAAAACGTCTAGGAGAATGTATGCGAGCGTGCAAGTTTTTACCAGATGCCCTAGTAGAGATGTGTACGATAGGGGAGGAAACTGGAGAGCTAGAAAGAACTCTCGATACGATTGGAAGTTATTATGACAATGAAGCTCAGCACGCTACGGAGAAGGCAATTCAAAAGATGGAACCAGCCACATTGATGTTGATGGCAGGCTTTGCGGGATTTATTGTATGTGCAATTTATTTGCCAATGTTCTATATGTATGAATTGATTTAGTGAACCAATGAGTTGACTCAACAGGCAGGAAAGAACAACCCCAATGCCTTTGAGATAGATTTAGTAGTTATGTAATGTAATAAGGAAAAGGAGACGAGTAAACATGTTAAAAAATGTTATGAAGAAAAAATTAAACAAAAAAGGGTTTACACTAGCAGAATTGTTAGTAGTAGTTGCGATTCTTGCAATCTTAGTTGCAGTATCTATTCCAATTTTCACAAGCCAGATCAGTAACGCAAGAGAGGCTACAGACCTTGCAAACATTCGTGCAGCAAAAGCAGCAGCAGCAAGTAAATATTTAGGTGAAGAAACATCTGGTACATTTTATTATGATGCAGAGGCAGGCGAGTTGAAAGCAGATAAAACTGGAATTACAGCATATGGTCAGTCTTCTACAAATGTTTCAGGTGCCACAGGTGATCCAACAGGAAAGGTTCTAAAGGTTACAATTGCTAACACTGATGGTGAAGTTACAATGGAATGGGTAACACCATAATCCCCTATACTTACGGATAGGCTGTTGGGTTGGCAGCCTTTCCTTTGGAAAAATCCGTCTGGATTTTTCCTGTGTACTCTCTTTGGGTACACAGGAAAGCTTCAGACTTTTTTGGCATTTAGAAGTAAGAGAGGAATTTATAAATGATAGGAATCAATCCGTGGCTTACAGCATATATCATAACCCTTGCAGGAATAGTAGGTGCTGTATTTGGAAGTTTTTTAAATTGTGTAGCATGGAGAATTGTGCGAAAAGAAAATCCATTTCGAGGAAGAAGTCATTGTACAGCCTGTGGACATTCTTTGGGAATTTTAGATTTATTTCCCATAGTAAGTTATCTCGTACTAAGAGGTAGGTGCAGATACTGTAAAACAAAGATATCCCCTCGTTATATGATAACCGAAGGTTTAATGGCACTGGCATATGCAGGCATTGTTTGGAAATATGATATTTCACTGCAGACAGTACAGTATTGGATTTTGATTGGAATTTTACTTCTGATTTCTTTGATAGATTTAGAAATCTATGAAATCCCAAACAAGCTTCTAATTGCAGGAATTGTTTGTTGGGTTCTCTTTCTCCCATTCTTTTCAGATACCCTTGAGAGAGTGAAATGGGGGCTTTTTGGAGGAATCGCAATAGGGGGAGGAATCCTGCTTTTCTCATTACTTATGGATCAAATTTTGAAAAAGGAAAGTATGGGAGGCGGAGATATTAAATTATTTTTTGTCCTAGGACTTTACCTTGGACCTATACTAGGGCTATTTCATTTAATTCTATCCTGTTTTGTAGGGATTTTTATAGTAGCAGTATTGAAAAAGAATAAGATTCCTTTTGGACCAGCAATGTCAATTGCTGCAATCATTACTTTTATTTGTGGAACAGATGTTGTACAATGGTACTTAGGATTATTTCTTTAGAAAGGAAAAACAATGGCAAAAACATATTTAGGAATAGAGATAGGAAGTTCAGTATTAAAAATCGCAGTATGCGAAGACGAAATTGTAAAAAAATTAATTCTGGAGGATGTACCCAAAAATATTATCAACCATCGACAAATTGCAAATTGGGATGGGATGGCTGAAGTATTAAAAGATTGTCTGAAAAAATATGGGATATCTGCCAAAGGTGCGGCAATTGTTCTTCCAGAGGAATTAACTTACGTACGAAGAATCGTATTACCATATATGACAATAGAACAGTTGAAGTTTAATCTCCCTTTTGAGTTCCGTGATTTTATTATGGGAGATAAGGATGATTATGTGTATGATTATGCTGTTATCGATATAAGAGAAGAAGAGGAAGAAGGAAAGACAACAAAGAAACTGGATTTGATTGCTGCGGCAGTTTCGAGAGAACTATTGGAAAAATGTGAAAAAATGCTAAAAAAATGTGGCTTGAAATTTATGGATGCAGCTCCAGAATCTTTGGCATATCAAAATATCGTAAGAAAATATATGAATCTTCACCCAGACAATGAAAACGGAGAGTTTGCCATTTTAAATTTGGGAAGTCACGCTGTAGATTTAAGAATTTATACAGACGGAGTATATGAAACTGGTAAAGAGAGTAAACCGGGGTTGGAAGAAGTATTTTTGATTTTACGGGATCAATTTGGAATTCAAAATTTTGGAAGTAGTGATCCTCAAACAATAGATGAGGCATTAAGATCACAGGCATGTATGGATGTATATCAAAGAATTTGTCTGGAAGTTATGCGTGTTTTTAGTTTCTTTCAATACAACCATCCAGGAAACCAATTAAAAACGCTGTATTGTTGTGGAGTTGGAGTACAGATGAAACCTCTAATGGAAACAATTGAGCGTTTGATAGGAATGGAGATTAAAGACTTAAGTACGTTATTCCAAGATATTTCAGAAGACGAAAATGCTTTGACATATGGTGCTGCAACAGTTGGAATTACATGGAATGAGGAGGCATAACAATGCAGTTTATAAAACCAAAGTACCCAGAAAAACGTACGATAAATTTTGCAAAACAAATAAAGACAACTCCAAAATATTCCTTGATTTTAGGAGGGGGTGCCATAGGAGTCATTCTCTTGGTTATCTTTGTGAAATTTGGATTCGTGGATCAGTTTCAATCCGTAGGAAAAGCGCAGGAGACATACCAAAGACTTCAGGCTCAAATTGAAGAGATGAAAGAAATAACAAAAAATTACAGCGAAGTAACCGATTTGTATCGCAGAATGGGAAATGACTTTTTGACAGAAGAAGAAGCAGCCGAATGGAATCGTTTGGATGTATTAAAGATTGCAGAAGATAGTGTAAAAGATCGTGGGGAGATTGAGAGTATTAGTATCACATCCAATCAGCTTATGATTACACTTGATAAGACAAGTTTGGATTTAGTTTCAGCAATTGTGGCTGACTTAGAAAAACAGGAAGAAACAGCATATGTAACTGTTTCAACAGCAGGTACAGGACAAAACAACAATCAGGTATCGGCAGATATTTTTGTATATTTAAAATCTGGAGGTGAACAGCAGTGAAACGAGAGAATATACTAAAAAAGCTGGCACCAGTTCTTATTTTGATAATATTGATTCTTGGAGCATTGTATTATCAATTCATGTGGAAGGCAGTCCAAGAGAAAAAAACAGGCTTTCAAACCTATGAGTTGGAAGATGAGTTGTTGGCAGAACAAATGAAAGCACAGAAAATTAAGAATATGGAAAAGGTAATAGAAGAGCAAAAAGATAAAGTAACGATTGTAGCAGACTACAATAATTTGCAAAATGAAATTACCGAATTAAGCCGTATTCTTTCAGGTGCAAAAAATTATCAATTGGAATTTGATGATGCAACTACAGATGGAAGTATTATTCGTAGAAATATTCAAATAAATTTTGAAACAGATACATATGCTTCTGCAAAAGGAATTTTGGAAGAGTTACAAAATTGTAAATATCGTTCTCTATTAAGAGATATTAATATATTAGCAAAAGAGGGAGGGTTACAATCCACAAATCAAATAAGTGTAACCGTAAGAGTTACGTTTTATGAAGCAGTAACTGAGGAAGCGCAGATGGCAAATTTGCAGGAATATAGCGAGGGATCAAATGAAACGAATTAGAAAGTGGAAAAGTCAAAGTGGATTTACACTGGCAGAGCTTTTAGTTGTTATTGGAATCGTTGTAATTCTTTCTTCAATTGGTATTTTAGGTTTGGGGCAATATCAGAAAAGCTTGAAGTTAATGCAGATGGATGCAACAGCAAGAGAAATTTTTGTAGCTGCTCAAAATCATATTGTTACAGCACAGTCTTCTGGAGAGTGGGATCGTATTCTCAAAGAGCATGAAGGTGAGGATGCCTATTTTGGAGCTGATATGACAGAACAACCAGCAGATTATCCAGAACCAGATAATTGGCCTTCTAACGGCAAGGGAGAGGGGCATGATTTCCGATACATTCTTTATACAGGCCAAGAGGATGATTTAGAAAATACAATATTGGAAGTTTTGTTGCCTTTTGGAGCAATTGATGAACAAGTACGACACGATGAAACCTATGTCATTGAATACGATTTAAAAACAGCTACTGTCTATGGTGTATTCTATACAGAAAATAGCAGGAGATTTAGCTATTCAGAAGATATTATGGGAATTGCTGGATTAGATGTTTCAGGAGGAAGAGAGGATTCTAGTTCTGGAAAGTCTGTCCGTAAAAATTATCATAACGCTTCAGGTCGTATCATTATTGGTTATTATGGTGGAGCTTCTATCAAGAAGATTCGTACTATGAGCCTAGAAGTACCTGAAATTGAAGTGAAAAATGCAGATACCTTGCAAGTAACAGTTCGTGATAAAAATTATGGAAGAAGAATAGACAGTAAAGTTCGATTTACTGTTTATGGGGAAGAAAGTAAAGCAAGTAAAACTGTAGTACTAGAGCGAGGCGTGTCAAGCTTTAGCAGGGAATCATGGTGGACTTCTAAAATAGAGGGAAATACCATCGTATATACCGTTACATTGGATGATATTACAGTGCAAGGGGGACATTTTGCAGACATTTTCCCTGATTTGATACCAGGGGAAAATCTTCTGATTATAGCAGAGGTATTTAGCAATGATGTATTTGCAAAAACGGTGCAGGCACATGAGTATACAAACAGCCTTTTTTCCGAGAAGGTTCCTTATGAGGAAAGTGGAGAAACCATATATAAGGCAGTTGTAAAAAGTATTCGACATTTACAAAATTTAAGTCCTGAAATCTCCAATTTGCCAAATGAAGTATCATCAACAAGAAGTACAGAAAACGTTCAGGCAGTTGTAAAACGCGTAGAACAGGTTGCAAATTTAAATCAAAAAGGATTTACTCCATCAACTGGAAATACCAACTGGAGTATTTATAAATATCATGAAAATGTATCTCATCAGGAAAAGGTAGGAGAACAAAAGTTTTATGGAATTTATAATCCAGCCATAGAAAGTTATGAAGGAAATGGCTATACTATAAGCAATTTACAGATTTCAGAGCATACATCTGGAAATGCCGGACTATTTGCAGTGCTTGGTTCAGATCGTAAAGTCCAAAAATTAAAAGTACAAAATCTTATATTAAAAGATTTTACGGTAGAAAGCTTTGCCTCTGGTGGTGATACAGGAGCGTTGATAGGAAGAGTTCATGCCAATAGTTCTTTTGAAGGAAATAAAATATACGTTGTAAATCCAACTGTAAAATCAAGTGGTGGAGCATCAGGTGGTCTAGCTGGAAGCCTGCGAGGTGAAACAGAGGGAAGCGTGGTTTTACAATCTTGTGGTGTTTATTTAGAAGAAAAGACAGATGCATTGGGAGCTGTTTTATCAACGGAAATGTTGTATCAAAAAGGTGCATATTCAACAGATATCCATATGGCTGGAAATGAATATGTGGTGTCCACTCGTGGAGGCAATGCAGGAGGAATTGTTGGACTCCTTCAAAATGCAACTGTGGTAGATTCGTTTGCGTCCATCCCAGTTTCAGGTGGAGAGAATGGAACAGCAGGTGGTTTTGTTGGAAGAACACAAAATGGAAATGCACACATTTTGAGAAGCTATGTAGGAGGATATACAGAAAACGGTACTCCTTCAAAATACTATGGTATTTCCGCAAGTGGAAATCAAGGAATAGCAGGTGGATTTATTGGGAAAAACGACGCTTATACAGAAGTTTTAGAGGGAAGTTTTTCTACTGCATCTGTATATGGAACAACAGCAGGTGGATTTTGGGGTGAAATGGGAACTCCAGGCCAATTGTTAATTAACACATATGCAGCAGGAACTGTATCTGGAGGAACAGGAGCAGTCTTAGGTTCATTTGTTGGAAATATATTAAATGAAATTAATCTTTACGATAGTTTTTATTTAAAAGATTATCAAATAGCAGGTCAGAAGGAGTATTCTGGAATTTCGGCAATTACTTTTGACGAGCTGGCAGCAAAGGCATCCAGTCAGCAAAGCAATCGAGAGGTACATACGTATGGTATGTTGGGAGATAGAAAGGATACGTATCCATTCCCATTGGTGACAAATGCTGGAGCGAAGAATACAGACTCCTTGTGGGTTTACTATGGAGATTGGCTGGAAAAATCAAGTCAACTTCCAGATAGAGCGGGTATTATTTACTATGAAATTGTAGATGGACAATTCTATTATCATGGATATGTAGGAAAATTCAGTGCAGGAAATACTACACCAGAGTATCAGGAAATTTATAGCAATTTACCAAATACGGAAAAAGGATTGCTGCATGAAAAAGGAAAATATGTAACAGAGGATGGATATCTTCTTCTATTCCCAAAAGATACAGATGAAAGTTTATTGGGAATACGAAATTTAGATTGGGAAATGAATACAATTTCACAATGGGCTTATAAGATTGGACAGTTTTCATCTGTAACAGAGCTATCAGCGGCATACGATATGTATTCGATTTTCCAAGGACAAAATGAGGGTGCAAATTGGGTAGGTGTTGGTCTTTTGGATCCAAATAACACGACTCAGTTTTCTCAGGAAGTTCGATTTAATTTTGATTTCCGCTATGGAGATGCGATCAAACAAGTTTTATCTGATACAGATCCTAGAATCAGTGAAATGCAAATTCGTTCTCCAAGACAGCTAAATAACGTTGCAGATTCATGGAATGCACCAAATATATTCTATCAAACATTAGACATTCGTTTTGATGGGGTGTCACAGAAAACGATAGGGTTCTTTATAGGCTCTTATATAGTGGAAGAAGGAACCAATTACTCAATTTCTGGTTTAACAAACACAGTATTTGAAACAATAGATAGTACAGGAAGTGTAACAAATGTATTATTGGAACAAAGTACAATTTCACAAGGTGTATCTCTTGCAGTGAATAATAATGGTACAATTACAAATTCAAAGGTTACAGAAACTGTAAATGTTGCAGCTGGCGAATCTGGATTTGTTAAGAACAATACTGGGTATATTGGAGAGTGTGTATCATCAGCACAAGTAAATTCAACAGGAAGTGCAGCAGGGTTTGTAGATGCAAACAATGGAAGTGGTACAATTCAAAATTCACAATTCCTTGGAAATGTTTCAGGGGGAGAAGGTGCTGGTTTTGCACGATATAATTCAGGAAAGATTGAAAATTGTAGTACTGTTGATGTGACAGTAAAGGCAAACAATCATGCGATAGGCTTCGTAGAGTTCAACGAGGGTAATATCGTATCAAGTACTGTAAAGAATTCTAACTTAGAATCACAAGATGCAGTATCTGGAAGTGCAGCAGGCTTTGTAAAGGACAATACAGGTGTGTTACAAGGTTGCACAGTAGAAGAAATTCAAATCAAAGGGCAGGCACAGAAAACCGCAGGATTTGCAATTGTGAATCATGGTGGTCAAATAGAAAGCTGTGTTGTACGTGCCAGCGTAGACACATACCAAAAAGATGGATACCAAAGGGTAATGTTACAAAATAGCTCAGGTTCTGTGGCTGGATTTATCGATGAGAACAGTACGGGTGGAAGCATTCGAAATTCTTATGTAATTGGAACACTTCTAGGGAATACAACAAGTGGATTTGTAAGAGCAAATGTGGGCAATATAGAAAGTTGTTATACAAATGTATTACAAGAAGCAAATGGCGAAGCCGTTGGTTTTGTAACGGAACACCATAAAGGTTCTATTAAAAATAGCTTTGTAACAGGAAGAATTCAATCGAATCAGGATATTGCTTATGGATTTATTAAGCGAGGTACGAGTTTAGAAAACTGCTACTCAGCACCATTTAATCTCTCAGGAAAAACCATTGTCTACTTTGGGTATTCATGGGGAACTGCTAGAAATTGTTTCTGGTTAAATTCTTCTTATATAAATGGTGTTGAAGATACGACAGTGACAGAAAGTGGAGATGCATCTAGTTATGTAGACTTGAAGACACAAGGAACAAAATTACCAACGTATAAGTATAAGAGTGGAGAAGCTAATATAGATACTGCACAAGCAGAATATCCATTTAGTGGAAGCTCCACACAAGATGCGTATCGTCCAATGGAATTTTGGGGAGATTGGCCAGCAGAAGAAGTTACTCTTGATGCAGGACTTGTTTATTATGAAATTATAGATGGTGAGTTTTATTATCATGGATATGGTGGAAAATTCAGTGAAAACAACGTAGACCCTCAATATCGAGAAGTGTATAGCACTCAGCCTGGTACAGAAAAAGGTTTGATATATGATAAAGGAAAATATGTATCAGAAGAAGGATATCTTCTTTTACTTCCAAAAGGAGCCAATGTAAAACTAATGAGTATGACAGATCAGGATTGGGGTACAGGAGTTTTTACTGATTGGATAGAAGATTTTTCTTATACAGAGACACAGTATCCAGCAATAGGGGAAATATCTAAATTGTATGATATTTATCATCTAAAGAGATCACAAAGTCCAGCTGCAAATTTTGTAAAGATTGGTTTCTTGAACATGGAATGGGGTTGGTATTTTGTACAAGAAATTAAATTCAACTTTGATGGATTATTTGGAGATGCAGTAGAGCCTTTTGATGCAAATAACTCTCAAAGAATTCATAAAGTACAAATTCGAGCACCAAGACATGTAAATAACATTGGATCAAACTATGCAACAACAAATAATTTATATACACAATCATTAGATATTAAATTTGATGCTTCTCATGAACAAAAGACAGTTCAGTTATTGTCAGGCGATTATGTAGTGGAAAGAGAGCGGTATACGATTTCAGGATTAACAAAGCCTTTTATTGACACAATTCGTACGGGAAGTATTAAGGGAGTGACAATTGAAGATAGCCAGATAGAGGGTGAAGCAGTATTTGCGTTGACTAATGAAAGTGGTATAGTAGACAGCTGTGTTATCCATGCATCTTCTCCAGAAAATAATGGATATGATAAGGTAACTCTGAAAAATCCATATGGACTGGCGGCAGGATTCATAAAAAATAATAATGGCGGAACTATACGAAACTCTTATTTTGTCGGTACAGTATCTGCAAGTACAGTAAGTGGATTTGTGAACAATAACAATGGAACCATTGAGAATTGTTATGCAAATGCTATTTTGCTAGGTCAGAATGAAACAAATGGATTTGCATCTATTAATACAAGTTTGATTCAGCACAGTTTTGCTGTTGGCAGAATACAAAGTAGCAATGGCAAGGCAAATGGATTTATTAACATGGCCAATGGACGCTTGGAGAATTGTTATACAGCTCCGTTCCAAATTACAGGAGTAACAGTCAGCCGCTTTGGAAGTGGTTGGGGAACAATCACAGATTGTTATTGGTTAAACTCCTCTTATGTGGAGGGTACCATTGATACCCAAACTGCAGAAAAAGGAGCAGAGGCTACCTATGACCAATTGGCAGCACAAGGAAGTAAACTTCCAACCTACAAATATAATAGTAATGAGCAAAATGCAGAAAATACATTAACAGAATATCCATTTAGTGGGAACTCCACACAAGATGCATATCGTCCAATGGAATTCTGGGGAGATTGGCCAGCAAAAGATTCAATTGTTGGGCATGATGTAGGTGTGCTATATTATGAAATTGTAGATGGAGAGTTTTATTATCACGGTTATCTGGCAAAAATAGGAGCAAATAATTCCTCAACGTATCGAGAGATTTACTCTGTGAAGCCAGGTACAGTGAAAGGACTGCTTCCAGATACTGGAAAGGTCGTTACAGAAGATGGATATCGTTTCTTGCTTCCTTATGGTGCAAATACCAATAAAAAAGGAATTTCGATTAGTTCCTCTGCGAATAAGTTCCAATTCCAATCTTTACGAAAGAACAATAGTGGAACACAGGATGGAGCAATCGAGGGAATTATAGGATACGATATGTATTCTACAGATTTACGTCCAGGAATGGATATGTATTTGGATATTGGAGAAAAGCAAGGGCAAGGATTTAGCCGATATGCTATGTTTGAGTTTAGTCCATCCGTGGCAAATGGAATTTGGCCAGTTGGAACGCATTCAAGAGAGTACGAAATTCGTACAGCAAGACAATTATCAGAATTGTCACAGCTATCCGAATATGATGTGTTCTATGAGGAAGATGTTGTATGGCGACAAACCTTTGATATTGATTTTGCGAATACAGAATTTACACAGGATGGAGTTTCCATTGCGTATGACTTCCAGACGATTCCGTTCCTGAAAGGTCAGTATCGTTCTGAGCTTTATGAAGGAGAGGCTTACAGTATCAAAGGTTTGGATGCTCCAATGTTTGAGAGCATTGAAGAAAGGGCTGTTGTACAGGGAGTAGTTTTACAAGACAGCAAGGTAGAAGAAAAGGCTGCATTGGCTATTTATAATGCTGGACTGATAGATAGTTGTTATGTATATAGTGCATCAGAAAGTATTGTGGAAAGTGAAGATAGCTATATTGATACTTCAGTTACACACACAGAGGAAGCAGCAGGATTTGTATACTACAATATGCCAGACGCAGTGATTTCGAATTCTTCTTACACGGGAGTTGTATCAGCACGTAAGAGTGCAGGATTTGCTTATGTAAATGAAGGAACTATTACAAACTCTTATGCAAATGCACGAGTATCTGGTGAGGAGAGAGCAGCAGGATTTGTATACAGCAATCAGAATGGTGGTTGTGTGACAAGTAGTTTCTCAACAGGAAGTGTAATAGCAACACAAGAGGGCGGTGTAGCATATGGATTTGCACAGTATAGTGAGGATGGAATACTTCAAAATGTCTATGCAGCACCATATCAGCTAGATGGTTCTTATGTATATCGATTTGCAAATGCAAATATCGAAGCACCACAGTGCTATTGGCTCAATGTGAATTACGTTTGGTCAGAAGAATTAGCAGGCGAATGTGGAACTGGAATTTCTTACGAGGAACTTTCCCAAATGGCACAGATGGAAAGGGCACGTGGAATTGTGACGGAATATCCATTCCCACTAATGAGCATGGAAAGTGAGTATACGATGGAATTCCATGGAGATTGGCCAGCAATGGCAGAGCCTATAGAAATTATTGTAGAAGATAATAATATAGTAGAATAAGAGAAAGAAAAGCACGCAAAAAAAGAGCTAGAGATTGAATCTTTCATGCGTGCTTTTTTGCATACCATTTGTTTGTTCGGGCATACTAAGAAAAACAAAGAAAGGACGAAAGATGAGAAAACGAATGTTATATTTTATATTTCTGACTTTGTTCGTTTCCCTTTTTGTAACAGGGTGTGAAAAAGAAAAAATAAAGGGAAAAGAAGTACAGCCTACATCTACACAGCATCTGGTGATACAAAAGGAAAGTTTAAAAGAAAGTGCCTGTAAAAAAATAGAAGAGATGAAAAAAGAACTGCCTAAGTCAGCCACTATTGAGGTGTCACCTATTTTACAAAATCCAGAACTTCCAACAGGATGTGAAAGTGTAGCATTAACCATGGCTTTGGAATCTTTAGGGTATGAGTTAGAAAAAACGCAGATTGCAGATGAGTATCTAATTTATAGTCAAGAAAATTATGCAGCAGGATATGTAGGAGATCCCTATTCCTATGCAGGAGTAGGAATTTATCCACCAGGTTTGGCTCAAAGTGCAAATCGTTTTCTAGAACAGCATTATCAACAGCAAACAGCATATGATATTAGTAAATTAAGATTTGAAGAGCTATTTCCATATGTAGCTGCAGGATTTCCCGTTTTAATTTGGCTCACAATAGATTATGAGAAACCTTATATATCAAGTGCATCAGCAACATACAATGTGGAAGAATATATATGGTATTGGAATGAACATTGCGTGATGCTAGGTGGTTATGACCTAGAAGACCAAACGGTAGTACTCTATGATCCTTTACAAGGAAGAGTGATTCAAAACATAGAAACAGTACAAAGTATATTTGAAGAGGCAGGCAGGATGGCAGTAGCAATTTATTAGAAGAAAGGGTGAAAAACATGGATGGATTGCAGATTAAAAAAGTGTTAGGAAGAGAAATTATAGACTCTAGGGGAAATCCAACGGTGGAGGCAGAGATTCATCTTATGAATGGAATCTGTGCTAGAGGAGCAGCTCCAAGTGGTGCATCAACAGGAGAATTTGAAGCATTAGAATTAAGAGATCATGAAACAAATAGATTTTTGGGAAAAGGGGTTACCAAAGCTGTTCAAAATATCAATGAGGTCATTCAAAAGGAATTGATAGGAAGAAATGTATGTAATCTCTATGAGATTGATTACGCAATGATTCAACTAGATGGAACAAAAGATAAGTCTAAATTAGGTGCAAATGCAATTCTTGCTGTTTCTATTGCATGTGCAAGAGCAGCAGCAAAAGGGCTAGGCATCCCATTGTATCGTTTTTTAGGAGGGATTTCTGGAAATCAAATGCCAGTACCTATGATGAATATTTTAAATGGTGGAGCCCATGCAACGAATACAGTGGATGTGCAGGAATTTATGATTATGCCTGTTGGTGCCAAAAGTTTTGCAGAGGGCTTGAGATGGTGCAGTGAAGTATTTCATGCATTAGCTTCCATTTTAAAGTCACGTAATTTAGCCACTTCAGTGGGAGATGAGGGGGGATTTGCACCAAATCTTTCTAGTGATGAAGAAGCAATTCAAGTAATTTTAGAGGCGATTACGAAGGCTGGATATTATCCAGAAAAAGATTTTGTGTTAGCCATGGATGCAGCAGCAAGTGAGTGGAAAAGTGGAGAAAAGGGAAAATATATTTTACCAAAAAGTGGAAAATGCTTTACCTCCAAAGAGTTAATTGCACATTGGGAGACACTATGCAATCAATATCCTATTTACTCCATAGAAGATGGATTGGATGAAGAGGATTGGGAAGGATGGAATTTATTAACAAAAACGTTGGGAGAAAGAGTACAGTTGGTGGGGGATGATTTGTTTGTAACCAATACAAAACGGCTGAAAAAAGGCATTTCACAGCAATGCGGAAATTCTATTTTAATTAAGTTAAATCAAATAGGAACTGTTTCCGAAACCTTACAAGCAATTCAAATGGCTCATCATGCTGGATATACTGCCATTGTTTCCCATCGTTCAGGTGAAACTGAAGATACAACAATTGCAGATTTAGCAGTTGCATTAAATACAGGTCAGATTAAAACAGGTGCACCAAGTAGAAGTGAACGTGTTGCAAAGTATAATCAGTTGCTAAGAATTGAAGAAGAACTGGGTATGTCAGCCGTATATTCTGGCTGGGAAGCATTTCGTCATAAAAAGGAGCAATCCCAATAAGGGAGAGCTCCTAAATTTGTTCTTGTTTGACTCTTTGAATCGATCCCCAAGAGTGTTTTTTCTTTTTATATCCCACAAAAGCTGTAATACGAACAAAAGCAAGTACATAGTGGAAGAAAAAGTTTTCCAAAATACAGAGAAAAAATGCAAGTAAACCATCACGGAATCGAATATGTACATTGCCAATATAAACTCTTTGAAAGAAGGCCGTCAATGAAACAAAGGTACCAAACAAAGAATACAAAATAAAAAAGCCGAAAAAGAAAGGGGCATTTAATAAACCAAAAGCGTAGGATAATAGCATAGCAATCAGCCCTAAAATCTCTACAAATGGAGAAAGAAGTTCAAAAAGAAGATAGTATAAATAGGACACAAAACTTAAAAGTCCAAAACGAAGATTTGCAAAAATACAGCGATATTTATACATACATTGGAATAGCCCTAAATGCCATCTTCTTCTTTGCTTCATTAAGTCCTTGAGCGTTCCTGGAGCTTGTGACCAGCAAACAGCATCTGGCTCATAAGCAATTTTATATTTGATATGATTATTTCGGCAAAATACATGCATTTTTACAACAAGCTCCATATCTTCTCCAAGAGTAGAGCTATCATATCCTCCAACAGCAACGACAATATCCTTTTTGAAAAGTCCAAAAGCTCCAGAAATTATTAAGTTTCCCCCATACAAATCTTTCAAAATTCTAGAAGCCAAAAAGGTACGGCAGTATTCCACTACTTGCATACCGACACGTAAATTTTTTGGCATTTGGAATTTTACAATTTCAGAATCCCGAATCACAACACATTGTGCAATACGAATTAATCCCCCAATAGCAACAATGGATGGATTTTCCATTACAGGACGAATGATTTTTTCCAGAGAGTCTTTTTGAAGAAAAGAATCTGCGTCCATACAGATAAAATAAGGAAAACGAGAAGCGTTAATTCCCATATTCAGAGAATCTCCCTTGCCTCCATTTTCTTTGCTAATCAATGTAATATGTATACGGTCCACGGTTGTTTCATAAATGACTCGTTGTGGCTTGCATTTTACTTTAATCGGAATGGGGCGATTTGTTTTTTTAAAGTCAAATGCATCCAAAAGAACTTGAACCGTATTATCTTTTGAGCCATCATCAATGATAATGATTTCATAAAGTTTATAATCCAGCTTTAAAAGTGAACGAATACTGTCAACGATGGTAACCTCTTCATTGTATGCAGGAACAAGAAGAGAAACTGGAAGATAGTAGGAATGTTTAATCTGGCTATTTGTTAGTTTTAGTTGCTCCTTCTCAAACATTTTATAGGAACCAATAAAAACAGAAACAAATAAAAATGTAGCATATAAAAGTAAATAAGCAATAAAAAATCTATCGAGAAGATCTAAGAATACAATCAAATGCTCACCCCCGTTTGTTCAAACATGTATTCCAAAATTTCTTTTGCATAGGTATCTGTTCCATTGAAGATATCCAAAAGCTCCTGTTTTGATATTTTTAATTCTGCTAAAGATTGTGCAGCATTGTATCGAACATACCAATTTGTATGCTTTAATGCTTGTTTCAAACATAAAATGGTATCAGGAGAAGGATATTTTGAAAGCACAGAGCAAGATACAATTTTTAAATTCAAGTTACAATCACTGTTCATAAGCTTCAAAAGTTCTGTCAACACAGGTGGATAAGGGTGTCGGCGATAATATCGAAGTATTGCTAACCGTACTTCCAAAGGTGTTGTATCAGACTTTAATACAGGAAGAAACGTTTCCTGAAAGGAGTCAGAAGTCGTAGATATAAAGGCAATAATGGAAGTAACTAGATTTTCATTCCATTCCATACAATGACTCCACAAATGTTTACAAAGAAGCTCTTTGTTCCCTTGGAATGTGGCAAGACCATCAGAAAGTAATTTTTGATGATGTTCTAATTGATGGTCATGAATAAATTGGAAAGCCATTTCTACGGCATGTAGATTTCCAATAGAATAAAGTGCTTTTAATACATTTTCACGACAGTACAAGGAAGAGCTATCCAAATAGCGAATTAATATTTCCAAAAGAGGGTGGTACTCATCCTGAAGTTTTGGTGGATATAAGGAAATAGAATAGCTATAAAAGGATTTGTACATATCATTCTTTTTTAAATATTTTAAAGCAAGTTGCTGTTGTGCTGGAGCAGTCTGTCGCAAATAGTCTTCAAAAAGCGGGTGACCTTCAAAGGAACCTAGACACTGGATAAATGCTGTAAAATGATTAATGGACATCAGCTTTTCTTCTAATTGCTTTAAATGTTGTTTTTGAATCGAATGTTCTGTCGTTAAATGTTCAAACTCTTTTTCTAAGGCTAGCTTCCAGTAGGTACAATGTCTGTCAAATAAAAAATCTAAAATCTTTCGTTGAAAGATATAGACAAAATTAAATAATATCAGTGTAGAGCAGACACCTATATAAATATAAATTACGTAGTTAACTGTCATTGTATCTCCCTCCAATACGATTGGATTATAGAATACGAATCTTTTAAATACTCCTCAAAATCTTTTTTCGGAAGCTGTGAAAGTTTCACAGAGCTTAAAGGAATATGGTCGGAATTTATAGAACCAAATCCAATGTTGATGGAGTGAATTTTTAAAGGTTCTACCCCAAAGTTTTCATAATAATCATCATGTATTTCAAAGGCAACAGGATTAGAAAAATTTAAAAGCTGCCATGGAATTCTAATTTCCAATCCCTCTTGGGAATAACAGGAATCGGACAGTGAGTTTTCCAAAGAAGAACCAATGGTAAAGATTCCACTAGAATATGTTTGGAATCGTGCAGGTCCAGGACCAGTAGTGTCATCTGTTTCTGCCAATTCCTGACAGATAACGGAGTAAAGTTCAAATTCTGGGTCATCTAATTCGGGCGGATTGATAAATGGATTTTGACCTGTAATTTGTTCCAAATAATTTTCACGAGTAGGGTTATATCTAGAGTGAACAAGATATTCTCCTTTTTCTGGTGTTAATTTCAGGATAAAATCTACAGCATAATTAAAGCTCGTTTGCTCCTCATACGTTTTGCTGCCACTTTTAGGTGTTACATCAAATGCTAAGAGTACTTCCTTTTCTTTTGGAAGATTTTTTTGATCTATAAAAAGGAATAACCCTGTTTCATCACAAAAGGTGGAAAAGGGTTTGCCTTCGTAGGAATGAGTAGAAGCCGATTTAGGCCAATCTTTCATCGAACCATTGATTTCATTTTCGTTGGAGCGAAAACCAAGAATTCCATATCCTGTGTGCGTACTTTGGATATCGTTCCAAAGATACGTTTGTTTGGAATCCAATGCAAATGAGGTATTCCAGGTAAGTACAGACCAAGAATCCTGCCAAGAGCCAATAAAACCACCATTACATCCACTTTCCAATATATCTTGATAGGTGGCAATGATTTGTTGCCCTTGTTGGACTTCATTTGTTGCACCAGCTATTGTATCTGTCCCTCGTGAAGTAGAAGGGGCAAAATCAAATATTACAACGGGCATTTCATGGTGATTGACTAATAAATTTAAATACAAACGTGTATTAGCATGCATTCCCGATAGTTGATAAGAAGCAAAGTAGCCACTTTTTAAATTCTGTGTAGAACGAATGTGGTTTGGGTCAATAAATACGTATTTGTCCTGCGTTGAAATGGGATTGGTATCCGCATCAAATGGATCCGTATCATGAGAGGACGAAAAAGTAATCAAAGATTGTGTATGATATTTGTCCTCTTCATAGGAAATTAAGCTATCCATAACATTCGCAAGCAGAACCTCAAATTGCGAAGAGTCAGAGGTTGTATAAAAATATTTTCCATGAAATTCCAAAGGGTGATCATTGTGGTTTGTGTAAGCAATTGTATCTGTGTTCCAATCTGACCCAACGATATATCCTAAGACCCAAGGAGAAATATCCTTTCGATAAATTCCACTGCCTTTTACTTTATTTGTAGTAATAATTTTTTTTCCATGAACAATATCCACTGCAGTCTTGGCATCTTGTTTTAAACTATAATAAAAATCTTTCGAATAGGCATCTTCTTTTGAGTTATTTGCATAATCTGTTACCTGAATACCTTGCAGGAGATAGAGTGGTTCTGGATTATCAAGGTTGTATTTGTAAAAGGCATTGTAAAAGGTGTCATTGTAAATTGTATAGACACGAATGGTATTTGCTCCCATCTCTTGAATTAAACGAAACCAGTCAAGATAGGTATCTTCTTCAATAGCAAAATCAGTAGAACGTTCAGCAGCAGTACTCGAAGGAAGATCCACTCCTTTTATAATAAAATTTTCGTATGTAGAGTCTACTTTTCGTTGTATTTTTTTGTCCTTTACAGTAACGTGAATTTGTGTTGTTGGAGATTTTGAAAAATGAAAGTAAAATCCCTGAAAATATACCAAATAAATCCAGATGAATAAACAGGTAGCACAAATAAACACAGTGATTAAATATTTTTTCATGTCCTTTCATACTCCTTTTCTCGGTATTTAATCGCTAGCGTACAAAATGATTCGTATTTTTAGAATCTGAACAATATTGATATAAAATTTCTATGTTATTATCCAGCCAATTTCCTCTTCGAGTGATATAGTCTTTTAACTGTTCTACAGCTTCTTCATGGCTTGTGACATTACGTTCTTTTGGAAGCAGGTAATTATATTCATCGATTTTCTCTGTATCGTACACATATCCCC
>JAHLFA010000081.1 GCA_018883985.1 Candidatus Ruminococcus intestinipullorum
CGATAATATATGCTGACTTTTTATCTGCACCTGCTGGCTTTTCTGGTTTTGCAAATGATTCATAAGTTCCTGCTGAATAATACATAAAATACACTCCTTATTTCCGAAAGTTTTTTCGGTATTTCAATTATTTTTATGTCATTAAGTATATTCACCCAAATCCCTTATGAAAATACATAAACTAAAAGAAATGTCCTAGATAACGACACTATTTTCATATTGCATTCTTATACGACAAAACCCTAAATTTGTCGCATTCAATGTACTATTTTACTATTACTTTCTGCATTATTAAGTGCGTGTACAAATGAACCATGCATTAAAGAATTTAATCTCTCAATAATCTGATTTGGTTCTTCCTTCATCCCTCCATCAATCCACTCTAACACCAATCCCACAAAACCGTATTTATAAAAATTTGCAAGGAATTCCTTATCCTCCGTTTTAACATTCCTTCCTTCTGCCTGCTCATCTAATACGTCATAAAGGAGCTGATACGTAACTCTATACAAATAACGATAGAGATAATCCTTTGGCACATTATGGTAAATATTTACAATAAAAGCCTTATCACGTTTAATCATATTAAAAATAGCTAAAAATCCATCCTGCCAAGTATCATACGTTTTGTTTTGTTTTAATGCTCGTTCTGCATCCCTCTCACAAATCCATTCTGTAAGTTCTAAAATATCATGAAAATGATAGTAGAATGTCTGTCGATTCATATCACATTTTTCTGCAATATCACTGATGGTTATCTTATTTAACGATTTCTCTAATAATAATTCCTTGAATGCACAGGCGATTGCTATCTTTGTTGTTGCCTTGCTCATTCCCCACACTCCTTATTTATAAATAACTCATTACTTCTTCTAAAGTTATCTTCCCTAATGTAAATTGTTCCAATGCACGATATCTTTTTTCAGCAACTCCTTCAGCACATGGAATTAGTCCAATTTGTTCCTCTGAATTTTCAAGACTCCATGCCTGAGCAAATGAAGCTGCTGGTCCCACTCCTGCGACAGATCTATCAAAATGAATTGGCTCTGACATCATCTGCCATCTCCCATTTCTTAGCATAAATATTTTCTCATTGTAAATAGGCTCTACTTCATCTAAAAACCCACGTCCAGCCATATTGGATTGTCCTATTAGTAATACTGACTTCATCTTTTCACCTCTTAAAGTATTTATCATAAAATATCCTCTAAACTATACCATATTTATTATAAAATATCTAATGCCTAAGGTTATAATGCTATAACTTCTATTATTTTATAATTTGCATTATGAGAAGTTTCAGGATGGAACTGTGAAATGTATTGAGGATGAGATACCGTTTGAAGTGCCAAAAGGGTGGGCGTGGACGAGATTAGGAAATCTATGCGCTGCCATTCAGTATGGCTTAAGTAATTCTGCGGAGCCAAAAGGTAGTCATAAGTTTTTGCGTATTACAGACATCCAAAACGGAATGGTGAATTGGGATGCTGTTCCATTTACAAGTACATCAGATCCAGATGTATATTTGCTCGAACCTGGAGACATCGTTTTTGCCCGTACAGGCGCAACGGTTGGTAAGTCATTTCTAATTACAGAAACACCCTATCCTTCCGTTTACGCATCATATTTGATTAGAATTCGTCTGTTGGGGGATTTGCCACCTGAGTATATCTATCAGTTTTTTGATAGTGCTTGTTATTGGTCTCAGATTACAGACAAATCTGTTGGTGTTGGGCAACCCAATTGTAATGGCACAGCTTTAAAGGAACTATTCATTCCGCTTCCACCGATAAATGAGCAACTTAGGATTATTCCAACAGTACGAAAACTGTTAAAGCATGTTACGAAAATTGACACAGAAGAAAAAGCATTGATGTCTATTGTAACTGCTACCAAAGCCAAGATACTCGACCTCGCTATCCGTGGACAACTTGTTCCGCAGAATTCGGATAATGAGCCTGCTTCTGTACTATTGGAACGTATCCGTGAAGAGAAAGAAGATCTCATCAAGCAAGGAAAAATCAAGCGTGATAAGAAGGAATCCAGCATCTTTAAAGGTGAGGATAACTCTTATTATGAGAAGGTAGGTAGTGAAATACATTGTATAAATGAGGAAATTCCTTTTGAAATACCTATTTCTTGGACTTTTGTTAGACTAAAGCACATCGGTGCAATCGTTGGTGGTGGTACACCAAAAACAAATATTCCTGCTTATTGGAATGGTGATATTCCGTGGTTAACACCAGCCGATTTTAGTGATTATAATGATATGTATATATCATATGGCGAACGCTATATTACATCAGAGGGATTAAATTCTTCATCAGCACAATTACTTCCAACCAATACTGTTTTGTATTCGAGTAGAGCTCCTATTGGCTATGTGGCCATCACAAAGAATGTTGTTTCTACTAATCAAGGCTTTAAATCGATTGTACCAGTTAATACAGATATGAGTATCTATTTGTATTATTGTTTAAAAGCTAGAACAGATAATATTATCATGCGAGCAACAGGAACAACATTCAAAGAGATTTCTGGTTCTGAGATGGGTGAAACAATTATTCCACTCCCCCCTTTAAGAGAACAAGAAAGACTATGTAGAAAAATAATACGATTGTTTTCAAACATTTCAATTATAGAAAAAAGCCTCAGTTGAGGCTTTTTTCTATAATTGAAAGTTGATAAATAACTTCATCTATTGTTTTTATAATTGCTAACTGAGAACTATATGGGGGTAATGGAATTAATAAATTCCTTACAACATCTGTTGTTACAGCAATGAATGTAGTTCCAGTTGCTTTTTCTACTAATTTACTTTTAAGACCTTGCAACCAATAAAATATAAATTTTTCTGAAATACTGTCATACGGTTTTAACGAAGCTAAACCACGACCAATACAAATCATTCTATTCGTAAAATTTACTTCACCTACAGGAGCTCTAACACATAATAAAACAGAATTCGGTGGAGAAATTTTTGTAATTGATTTAGTATATTGACTACTGCAAGATATTATTCTATCAGTAAAGAACATTTTTCCTTGATGAAATTCCGTATATTGTTTATCGTAGCAAATATCTGTACTACTTGGCGAAGAACCCATTATAATTTCTGCTATATGTGAAAGTCTACACCAAGTCCAATTCTCGGGTATATCAAATAATATTTCATCATCAATACATATTACTTCACTACCTATCTTCTCATAATAAGAGGAGATAGTATATTATATCGTTATAATTTATTCAGCGAATTATCGCAAATAAATTATGGAGGTGTCTTTCTATGAAGACAAAAATGACATTTGAGGAATATCTGATTAAGGAGAATCTCACACAAAATAGTATCGAAGCTTACCTATGGACGGTAAACTATTTTTCTAGCCATTATGATAAGGTATCCTCTGAAAATCTATTAGCATACAAAGGGTTTTTGATGGAGCATTTTAAACCCAAAACAGTAAATCTGAGAATACAAGCTATTAATAAGTACTTAGATTATTTAAAGAAACCACAACTTAGGCTCAAATCTATAAAGATTCAACAAAAAAGTTTCCTAGAAAATGTAATTAGCAATGCCGATTATAAATTCTTAAAACGTCAGTTAAAAAAGGATGGAAATAAAGAATGGTATTTTGTTGTGTGGTATCTAGCAGCCACAGGAGCTCGTGTAAGTGAACTTATTCGTATTAAGATTGAACATGTGGAACTTGGTTATTTTGATTTATATACAAAAGGAGGAAAGTTACGTAGATTATTTATTCCAAAGAAATTGAGAGCAGAAACAATAACTTGGTTAACTGAAACAGGACGTTCTTCAGGCTATTTATTTTTGAATCGTTATGGTGACCGTATTACGACACGTGGTATTTCACAGCAACTCAAAAATTATGCGGAAAAATATGGATTGGATAAAAAAGTAGTATATCCCCATTCTTTTCGACACCTTTATGCTAAGAATTTTCTTGAAAAATATAATGATATAGCCCTACTTGCCGATCTTATGGGGCATGAAAGTATTGAAACAACTCGTATTTATTTACGTCGTACTGCAAGTGAGCAACAAGCTTTGGTCGATAAGATTGTTACATGGTAAAATTAGTTGAATTCCATAAAGTTCTTATTCGTAGTATTTTTACATTAATATCTCCTATATTTAACAATAGTTTCTTCTATAATAGGGGATATTATAATTATACTTCTAAGAGTTTTTATTGGATTGACGCTTGATAGGTATATTTTTTCTAGAATAAAATGTTGGGCATGTGAATAAAATTTCATATACCCAACATTTATTATAGAGACAAGTTATATTAGACAATTAATCATTTTATTAAGTTGTGTAAAACTCTTTTCGATAACTTCAACAATTCTGTTCTGCTCATCTAGTGGTGGAAAGGGGATAGGAATATTTATAAGATTATGTTTGCTTATTCTTTTCCTTGTTGTCCCAGTAGCCTTCAACAGAATTTGCAGTTGCACAGTTGGTGATGATAAAGCATACATAATATATTTCAGATTATAATTATTATTAGGCGAAATCCAACAGGCATCAACAGCTGTAATTAATTTTCCTTCTATATTTGGTAAAATACAAATATTCATTTTTTCGTTAATGATACGATTAATGAGAATGTAGCCTGAATGAATTTCTGTACACCGAAGATTAGTAAAAGTTTCTTCTGTAATATACTTGAATCCCTTATCAACATATTGCATTTCTCCAATTGACCCAAGTCGTATTAATTTGACTGAGCCATTTGAACTCATATTTTCAGAAAGAATCCAGTCACCATCATTTAATATTAAGGGATGAGTTAGCTCAGATAATGTCGTGAGTACCCAGTTCTTAGGAATATCTTCATAATAAGAGTTATCCTCACCTTTGAAGATGACAGATTCTTTTTTATCACGCTTGATTTTGCCCTGTTTTATGAGTTCTTCCTTCTCTACACGAATACGTTCCAATAGTACAGATGCAGGTTCATCATCCAAATTCTGTGGAACAAGTTGTCCACGAATAGCGAGGTCGAGGATTGTTGATTTCATTAATGAAATCATATTTTTTATTTCGCATTTATTTGTCTCAATAGATGTACACAGGTCAAAATACTTATTTGTAAAAAGTGTAATATCCCTTTGCTCACAAGCAGGAGGACATGCAATTAAAAGATCATTAACCATTCCCAATTTTAGATAGCGAGTCTGAGAACCTATACTCTGCTTCTGTAATGCAGGAAGATAATATTTTATATGATAATAGAGGTAATCAGGATATATTTCACCATATGGTGTAATAACATATACTCGTTGATATGCGTTAAATTTGCCACAACATCTATGTATTTTAAAATCACCAACTGCATTATTTCCACCGAGTAATATAGCATCACAATCAAAAGCGAAAGTATTTGTACGGAAGACCTCTTCGCCACAAGTAAAAAAAGGATAGTCACCATCTTCCCTTTGAGCATTTGCATCAAGTCTACCAGTAACAATAGTGGCAATACTACTAAGCCTACTCCACGCCCACCCTTTTGGCACTTCAAACGGTATCTCATCCTCAATACATTTCACAGTTCCATCCTGAAACTTCTCATAATGCAAATTATCCTTACCAACAAAAATAATAGAATCGTTCTTAATATCTTTCTTTTTTAGCTTTCCTTCCTTAACCATCTGTTGCTTTTGCTCACGAATTCGTTCCAAAAGAACTGATGCTGGCTCATCGTTTGGATCCTGTGGCACAAGCTTTCCACGAACAGCAAGGTCAAGAATTTTTTGCCTTAATGCCTTAGTATCCATTACTCATTCACCTCTCCTAATAACTGCTCCAGCTCTGCAACTGCCTTTGCTATACTATCTGATTTTTCCTTAATCATATCCAGCAATTCCGAAAGAGTACAATCATCAATACTAGATTCAGCTTTCATCCATGTAATATCAAGACTAGCCTTATCCCGAGCTAAAATTTCCTCAACAGTAAACTTTCTCCACCTCCCATTAGGATTCTCTTCACTATAAGTTTCTTTACGTTTACTTAGATCACCATCCGCATAACATTTGATAAACTCATCAAAATGTTCTGATTTTAGAGGATTCTTTTTTCCAAAAGATGGCATATCACTTCGTAAATCATAAATCCATACTTCTTTTGTATTTTGTTTCTCTGTCTTACCACGTGTAAAGAAAAGCACGTTCGTCTTAACTCCTTGAGCATAAAAAATACCAGTAGGAAGACGAAGTATTGTATGTAGATTACATTTATTCATTAAATCAATACGAATACGTTCACCATCACCATCAGCAAAAAGAACATTATCTGGTAATACTACTGCTGCACGTGCCTTCCCATCCGCTTTCAAGCTACGATAGATATGCTGCAGAAAATTTAACTGCTTGTTACTCGTAGGAAATGTGAAATCGTCACGTGTCGCACGCTCTCCTCCTTTTTTAGTTCCAAACGGAGGATTTGTTAATACAACATCATAATCCCGCATTCTTGTGCCAACACTTGATAAAGTATCTCCTAATATAATTTCGCCCTCTATATCATGTAACATAGCGTTCATTAATGCGAGACGATGTGTATCATGCACTAACTCACAACCTGTAAATGCTTCTTCTCTTTCAAATTTAGCCATATCGGCATCCAAATCAAAAAAATCATCTGTTTGTGAACGTACATACTGACTTGCAGAAATCATAAAGCCAAACGTACCACAAGCAGGGTCATTACAACGCTCCCCTGGTTGTGGTTTTACCAGATCAGTCATCACATCAATCAATACACGGGGAGTAAAGTATTGCCCTGCTCCCGATTTCTTTTCATTTGCATTCTTCTCTAAGAGTCCCTCATAAAGATTTCCAAGTCCCTCTTCTTTTGCTGAAAACCAGTCTAAACTATCAATAGTTGTAATAATTTTTTCAAGATTTTTAGGTTCATCAATGTTAGTGGATGCCCCTTGATAAATTTCTCGAACACGTCCAGCACATTCTTCTCCAAGGTGTACAAGCAACTCCCTATAAAATTTTTTCAATTCAATCCCACTCTTAGATGTTAAATTATCCCAACGATATACTTCTGGGATCTGAGATTCCGCACCAGTTTCCTTTGCCA
>JAHLFA010000082.1 GCA_018883985.1 Candidatus Ruminococcus intestinipullorum
GGGACGTAGTGAAATTCAATTTTACTACGTCCCCAATTAACTAGAATTCTTTAACGCCATAGATATCTCGATATTGTTTTAGGGTAAATCCTGTATGTTTTTTAAATACTTTTCCTAAGTGACTTTGAGAAGAAAAACCAAGATAAGTGGCAATTTGGCTATAGGTATAAGGGGAATAAGAGAGAAGATTTTTTGTAAGATTTACTTTTTCTCTTAAAATAAAGTCAGTAATCTTTATACCTTCATGTTGGTGAAAAAGTTCTGATAAATAATTGCTATTTAGGTATAGTTCTTTTGCCATGTTATGTACGGAAATTTTTTCATGAAGGTGTTGAAAAATGTAATCCTTACATTGTTCAATACGAGGATTTTGGTCTTTTTTAGGACGTCCTACTTTTTGTGCATTTAGCTCAGCAACCATCTCTGCATACTGAAATTCAAATTGATGCATCATATTTAAAATTACTTCTGGATTTGATTCTTCTTCTAATTTCTGTATAAAGATATCGCTAAGGGAAAAAGATATTTCAGGAAGAAGTCCTCCTCGTATAGCAGCACGACTGGCTAGTGTAACTACAACAATGCCACGATTACGCATATTTCTAACTTCATCTTTTGCTAGTGTCCCAATTTTTCCTATGTAGTCTTCTTGTAAACTTTTGCGGAGCATTTGAACATTTCCTAGCTCGATACTTGTAAATTCTCTCAATTCCTGATCGTAGGGATTGTGTGGTTGGGATTCTTCACGTCGGTCAAAAACGAGAGAAGAGTAGTCTTCCATAATAGAAGAATGTAGGGATTTATCTATGCAATTAAATTGTATTAGATCATCTAAATCTATACAATTTTGATGCATTAGGTTATGAACAAGGAGAACTTGTGAAGCAAAACCTGAGAATTCACATATGGAAATAGTAGAGATATCTTCTTTTGATAAGGAGATATTTTCAATTGTTTGATTCATGTGAATAGGAGTGGAAAATCTAACAGGTCCAATTAGAAAATCTAGCTCTGATGAGGTAATATAAGCATAGTATAAGGTATTAGATATTCCAAATAGTAGTGGAATTGAAATAGGATTTTCCACCTTTTTAATAGATTTTATTAAACTGAAAAAGTATTTTAAATCAAAAAAGTCATCTTTGAGGTCAGGCCTACCACAGAAAATACTAGGGGATTGATTTTCAATAGCTGGATGTTCCCATGTTTTTACGATTGTATGTAGGTTATATGATACATATCTGATTAGGTAAGAAGTATTCATCGTTTATCCTTTCTTATTATTCAAATATTTAGTCAAATAATATCATAAAAATTTTTCCGTGAAAAGTGATAAAAACATGAGAAATGTAATATAAAAATATACTATCATGCACTAAAATGGGTTCTAATAACAGGAGTTGAGGTTGTTTTTTAAAAAAACAAAAGAAAGGAAAGAAAGCGTATGATGGTAAAAGGAGTAAATTTGGGAAATTGGCTTGTTCTGGAAAAATGGATGAGTCCAGGGCTTTTTGAAGGAACTACTGCGGAGGATGAATATTATCTTCCTACTCAGCTTTCAAAAGAGGTCTATGAGGCTCGTATTAAAATGCATCGTTCAGAGTATATAACAGAACGAGACTTTACAAGAATCAAAGCAATGGGGATGGATGCAGTTAGAATTCCAGTACCATATTTTATTTTTGGGGATAGAGCCCCTTTTATTGGATGCATAGAGGAGTTGGATCGTGCTTTTAATTGGGCAGAAAAGTATAATCTTCAGATTTTAATTGATTTACATACAGCTCCAGATAGTCAAAATGGTTTTGACAATGGGGGAATCAGTGGAGTATGTAAGTGGTCACAGAATCCTAATGAGGTGGAATTTGAATTAACAGTTTTAGAAAGATTGGCTCAGCGTTACGGAACAAGAAAAGGGTTGTGGGGAATTGAAATTTTAAATGAACCTATTTTAGAAGATATGTGGGAGTTTATGAATGTTGCCGAACGTTATCCAGCAGTAGATCCAGAAAAAGCAAAGGGATCAAGAGGTAATACTCTAGAATTTGTTCGTCAGTTTTATTTAGATGCGTATGATAGAATCCGTAAACATATGCCAGAAGACAAATATGTAGTATTTCATGATGCATTCCGTTTAAAAGCATGGAAGGATTTTATGAGGGAAGATAAATATAAAAATGTTGTATTAGACACCCATCAATATCTCATGTTAGCAGAAATGCAAGGTTGTGATCAGACTATAGAAAGTTATGTAGATTATATACAAGAGCTTAAAAAAGATATAGAGGAAATGCAGCAGTATTTCCCTGTAATATGCGGTGAGTGGTGCCTTTTTAATTCTCTTGCAGTAGGTCAGGATACAAAAGGTGGACAGACTGTTTTAAATGGAGTAGAAGGATTAAACGAAGAAGTAGTAGGTTCAGAAAAGAAAAGGGAAATTTATCGTGCAGTGGCAAAAGCACAGTTAGATGCATGGCGAGCAGGTAGTGGCTATTTCTACTGGAGTTATAAACTTTTAACAGATACTGTTAATACACCTGGTTGGGTAGGTTGGGACAGCTGGGATTTTGGCAGATGTGTAGATTTTGGCTGGTTTCCATTAGAGGAAGCGTAAAATAAAGTAGGGAAAGAAGAGGAGAGGAAATATGAATCAGAAGGATATGAGTCCAAATGCAAGATTGTCTTTTTTAGAACGCTTTGCGTATGGTATTGGTGACTATGCAGGGAATTTGGTATATTCTGCCATTAGTGCATTTCTTTTAGTGTATTATACAAATGTAGTAGGGGCAAGTGCAGCAGCTGCCGCATCTATTATAGCTGTATCAAAAATTTTAGATGGAATCTCAGATTTAATCATGGGATATATTGTTGACCATACTCACAGTAAATGGGGAAAAGCACGTCCATGGATTGCTAGACTTTGTATTCCATTGGCAGTATGTACAGTATTGATGTTTAGTGTTCCAAGTAGCTTTGTAGGAACGATTCAGCTTGTATATATTTTCCTAACATATAACCTTGTATCTACTATTTTTTATACAGGGATAAATGTTCCTTATGCCACAATGCAGGGGCTAATGACAAGAAATCAGTATGAAAGAGGGCTATTAGGAAACTTTAGAAATCTTTTGGCAACAGCAGGAACTATGACAATTAATACGGTTGTTTTAAAAATGACAGGTTTCTTTGGTGGAGGAGATGCCTATTCACAAAAAGGTTGGACACTGACATTTATTGTACTTATGATAGTCTTTGTTGTCCTTAATATGTTTATGTTTTTTGTATGTCAGGAAAGAGTCAAGGAAAATACAAGTGATAATGGGGAGCAGTCAACATCTTTTATCAAAGGAATAGTTGGGCTTGTAAAAAATAAATACTGGGTATTAATGGTTATTAGTATATTTTCAATGTATTTTATGATGTCAACATTTTTTGGTTCTGCTGTATATTTTACAATGTACAATATGGGAAATGATGGATATTACACCATGGTATCAAATTTACTATCAATTTTCCAAATAATCACATTGTTTATTACGCCATTTATTATGAAAAAGGTAAGTAAAAGAAACTTGTTTATTACAGGTATGATTATAGCTACAATTGGATTCGCTCTTTCTGGATTTACTACAAATTATACTGTTATTTGTTTATCCTCTGTTATAAAAGGGATTGGATTTGGATGTGCAGGCGCAACTATGTTTGGGTGTTTGCAAGATGCTATTACATATGGAGAGTGGTATAATGGATATGGAACAGCTGGTATGGGCAATGCAGCGTCTTCATTTTGTATGAAAGTTGGTTCTGGAATAGGAACAGCAGCACTTGGATGGATTCTTGAAGCAGGTGGATTTGATGCTAAGCTAGAGGTGCAAAGTGCATCTGCTCTTTCATCCGTTAATATGTCATTTGCATGGATTCCAGTTATAACATCTGTTATTTGTATTATCTGTATGCTATTCTTTAATTTGGATAAATACTATAGTCAAGTGGTTGCAGATTTAGAAGCAGGAAAACATAGAGGGGAATCATAAATAATAGAAGCAAAGGATGGCGTTAAAACGGCATCCTTTCTCTAATATAGAGGAGGAATTATGAAACAAAAGGAATTAGTTTTTGGAACGGCATATTATCCTGAATATATGCCATATGACAGAATAGACCAAGATTTAAATATGATGAAAAAAGCTGGAATGAATGTGGTCCGTATTGCAGAGTCTACTTGGAGTACCTTGGAGAGGGAGGAGGGTATATATGATTTTTCGTATATAGATTGCGTATTAGAAAAGGCTTTTGAAAGAAAAATGTATGTGATTATAGGTACACCTACATATGCTATCCCTTCATGGCTTGCTCGAAAGGATGCAGATATATTAGTTACGACAAAAAATGGGCGGGCAAATTATGGGCATCGACAGTTAATCAATATTTTGAATCCTGTTTTTAGAGAACATGCAGAGAATATTATTTGTCGTTTAGTTGAGCATACAGCCTCTCATCCGTCCGTAATTGGTTTTCAAATTGATAATGAAACCAAGCATTATGGAAATGATGGGGAACAAATGCAAAAACTCTTTCAAGAATATTTGCAAGAGAAATACAAAGATACAGATACTTTTAATAAGGCATTTTATCTTGCATATTGGAGCAACTCCATACATAACTGGGAAGACCTTCCTGATATGAAAGGATGTGTCAATGGTGGATTAGTAGGAGAATACGAGGCTTTTAAAAGAAGTATTGCGGCAAAATATCTTAAATGGCAGGCACAACTAGTTGGTAGACATAAAAGGGATGACCAGTTTATTACACAAAATTTTGATTTTGAATGGAAAAAATTTGGTGCAGATATAGCTCAGGATGGGTATTCGTATGGAGTTCAACCTGATATAAATCATTTAGAGGGGGCACAGTATGTGGATTTGGTAGGTACAGATATTTATCATCCTACACAAGATAATTTGACAGGTGCTGAGATTGCTTTTGGAGGGGATTCCATTCGAAGCCTAAAGAATGAAAATTATCTTGTATTAGAATGTCAGGCACAAGCTTTTAAATACTGGACACCATACCCTGGACAGTTGAGGTTACAAGCTTATAGCCATTTAGCAAGTGGAGCAATGGGGATTATGTATTGGAATTGGCATTCGATACATAATGGATATGAGACATATTGGCGAGGTCTTTTGAGTCATGATTTGCAAGAAAATCCAGCTTATGAAGAGGCTTGTGTAATTGGAGCTGAATGGAAAAAACATGAACAAAAGCTTAGAGGTTTAGTAAAAAATAATAAAATAGCATTGTTGGTGGATAATCGTTCTTTGACAGCTCTTAAATGGTATCCAATTGACCGAGATTTAAGTTATAACGATGTAGTGCGTTGGATGTATGACAGTCTTTACGAGATGAATTTAGAATGCGATGTTGTAGATGTTAAAGCGTTAAAAGAAGAAAAGTATAACATGATTGTTGTGCCAGCACTTTATTGTGCAGATGAGGATTTGATTCAAAGATTAGATGTCTTTGTAAAGAATGGAGGAGTACTGGTAAGCTCTTTTCGCTCCTTTGTGGCGAATGAACAAGCAAGTGTATATCCTGATGCACAACCTCATAATCTGACAGAATGCTTTGGTATGACCTATAATCAATTTACTGAGCCAGGTAGAAGTAAATTATTTGGTGAAGAATTAAGTTATTACATGGAATTATTAAAGCCTGACAAAGCAGAGAGTTTGGCAAACTACGAGCATCCATATTGGAATCCATATGCAGGAATTACTAGAAATATGTATGGAGAAGGAACAGCCTTTTACGTGGGATGTTTTACAACAAAGGAGTGTCTAAAAAAAGTATTTCGGGAAGCAGCAGAAAAAGCAGGAATTTTAATTTCATCTTTGGTATGGCCAGTAACAATAAGAAGTGGTGTCACAGAGAATGAAAAAAATATACATTATATTTTACACTATAGTGAAAACGCAAAGGATATTATATGTCCATATGAAAAGGTTATTGATATATTAACAGATGTTGTGTATGAAAAAGGGGATAATATTCATTTGAGCGATTGGGATGTTGTGATTTTAGAAGAGTTATAAAGGAGGGAAGGCTATGAGATTGTATATGATACAAAGTTCTGAAAAATGTTATCCAGGAAAAATAGAAAAAGAAATTTCGTTTGTAGAGGATGATGGAACTGAAAATGAAGTTATTAACCTGTATCCTTCAATTACATATCAAACATTTGAAGGGTTTGGGGGAGCTATTACAGATTCATCTGGTTATGTTTTTTCAAAAATGTCAGATGAACAGAAGAATGAGTTATTACAAATGTATTTTGGCGAGGACGGACTTGGATATAATCGGGTACGTTTACATATGGATAGTTGCGATTTTTCCACAGAACTTTA
>JAHLFA010000083.1 GCA_018883985.1 Candidatus Ruminococcus intestinipullorum
GCATTATGACGTAAGCTATGCCAATCCGGCATATGCAGTAAAAATGCTTACAGAAGTTTACGGGCAGCTCTTAAGTTTTTTGTATACAGAATTACGAGCTGGGATTCCCTATGCTTTTGAAAATAGACAGGATTATTTGACAATACTAAATGAACTCTTTTTGGAAATCTATCACTGTTTTGAAGAAGAAAAACATCCAGAATACAAGGTGCTAAAGGAAATTATTTATTGGTATGCAAGTGATTATTGTGATGTATTTTTAGCAGATCGTATTCTCGAGCAAATAGACCCTAAATACACTAGTTTTGCTGTAAATATTATTCAAAATATGGATTTAGAGAATGATAGATATTTATATGCGTATGGAGAATATGTTACGGAAAATGAATTGGGGACAGCTAGACATTTGCGAGCATTGCCAGAAGAAACGATTCAGAAAATGGCAGATGTTTATACAGAAGGATATCGACAAGGATTTATAGCGACTGGCAAAGATTTATCTAAGAAATCAGTAGTCAATATTCGGTATTGCCTTGGATTTGAAAGAGTTGTGAAAGTGGCAATTGAGAACTTTAAGAAGATGGGACTTTCACCAGTAATTTACCGTGCAAGCAGCAGTGTAATTACAAAACGAGAGCAATATAAAATAGGGTATTATGGGGCGATTGCAAATAAACAATACGAGTATGACCATCGCTTGGATCAAGCACTCTTTATGGATAAGAGATATATCGAGCGAAAATTAGATGTTATGAAAAATGTCTATGAAAAAGAGAAATATCAGGCAGCACAATTTGCAGGTCCAGCTGTAATGGAAATTTTTGGAGAGCATCCATTTACACCAAAGGCGAAAGTGGAGGCAGTTTCGTATACAGATGCACAACGTTCTTTGGCAAGATTATATGATAGTAAGTCTGGACAATTGACCAATCAGTATATCAAGGGAGAGGAAAGAAGTTTTACAATCATTGCATATCCTATTCCTGAAATAGGAAAGGATTATGAACAGATTTTTGATGAGGTAATACGAATTAATACATTGGATTCTAAGGTGTACCAAGAGGTTCAACAACGGTTTATTGATGTTTTAGATCAAGGGCAATCTGTGCATATCAAAGGAAAAGGGGAAAATAAGACCGATTTGGTAATCCAGCTATGGAGATTAGAAAATCCACAGAAAGAAACAATTTTTGAAAATTGTGTGGCAGATGTTAATATTCCTGTCGGCGAAGTATTTACCTCACCTGTTTTAGAGGGAACACATGGAATTTTACATGTTAGTAAAGTGTATTTAAATGAGATGCAGTATGAGAACTTGATGATAACATTTGAGGATGGGATGATTACAGAATATTCGTGCAGTAATTATGTAGATGAGGAAGAAAATAAAAAGTTTATTTTTGATACAATTTTGCATAATCACGAGAGTCTGCCTTTAGGAGAATTTGCGATTGGTACAAACACAACAGCATATGTAATGGCGAAAAAATATGGAATTGAAGAAAAATTACCTATCTTAATTGCAGAAAAAATGGGACCACATTTTGCAATAGGTGATACATGTTACAGTTGGGCTGAAGATATCAAAGTATACAATCCTAATGGGAAGGAGATTGTAGCACGGGATAATTCGATTTCGCTATTGAGAAAGGAAGATCCGTCCAAAGCATATTTTCATTGTCACACAGATATAACCATACCTTATGAAGAGTTAGAAGAAATAAGTGTATTAACAAAAGATGAAAAACCGATTATACTATTAAAAGACGGAAGGTTTGTATTACAGGGTACAGAGTTATTGAATGAACCTTTTGATGAATAGGAAAGGTGGATAAGATATGCCAAAAGTAGGAATTGTAATGGGTAGTGATTCGGATTTAAAAGTGATGAGTAAAGCTGCCGATATGCTGGAAAAATTAGGAATTGATTATGAGATGACAATTATTTCTGCACATCGTATGCCAGATATCTTTTTTGATTGGGCAAAAGCTGCAGAGGGAAAGGGTATCAAAGTAATCATTGCAGGTGCAGGGATGGCAGCACATCTTCCAGGAATGTGTGCAGCACTGTTCCCAATGCCTGTAATAGGAGTTCCAATGTCTGGGAAGAATTTAGATGGAATGGATGCACTTTATTCTATCGTACAGATGCCACCAGGAATTCCAGTAGCTACAGTTGCAATTGATGGTGGTATGAATGCAGCAATTTTAGCAGCAAAGATTCTTGCAACATCTGATGGGGAAGTTTTGGAGAGATTAAAGTCTTATTCTGAAGAAATGAAGACTACCGTGCAAGGTAAAGCGACAAAACTAGAAGAAATTGGATATAAAGCATATCTAGAAAATAAATAGTATACGAGGAGAGGGACTATGGACTACAAGAATGCGGGTGTTGATATTGAAGCTGGATACAAATCAGTAGAGTTAATGAAAAAGCATGTACAAGGAACAATGCGTCCAGAGGTATTGACGAATTTGGGTGGATTTTCAGGTGCATTTTCAATGGAAAGATTTAAAGATATGGAGAAACCTACGCTAGTTTCAGGAACAGATGGTGTGGGAACAAAGCTAAAATTAGCATTTCTCTTGGACAAGCACGATACCATAGGAATCGATTGTGTTGCCATGTGCGTAAACGATATTGCATGTGCTGGAGGGGAGCCATTATTTTTCCTAGATTATATTGCGTGTGGGAAAAATGAACCTGAAAAAATTGCCGAGATTGTAAGTGGAGTAGCCGATGGATGTAAACAATCAGGAGCAGCTTTAATTGGGGGAGAAACTGCAGAAATGCCTGGATTCTATCCAGAAGATGAGTATGATCTTGCAGGATTTGCAGTAGGTATAGTCGATGAAAAGGATTTAATTACAGGGGCTGATTTGAGTGCTGGTGATGTTTTAATTGGACTTGCATCTTCAGGGGTACATAGCAACGGATTTTCCTTAGTAAGAAAGGTTTTTGAAATGACAAAAGAGAATCTTTCTGCCTATCATGAGGAATTAGGCTGTACATTGGGAGAAGCGTTATTGGCTCCTACAAAGATTTATGTAAAGGCACTTAGAAGTATTAAAGAGCAAGGAGTAGTAATAAAAGCGTGCAGCCATATTACAGGGGGAGGATTTTATGAAAATATTCCTCGTATGTTATCTGAGAATACACATGCAGTTGTGAAAAAAGATAGTTATCCAGTTCCTCCAATTTTCAAAATGCTTGCAAAACAAGGAGATATTGAAGAGCAAATGATGTACAATACATTTAATATGGGATTGGGCATGATTGTGGCAGTAGATTCTAAAGATGTAGAAAAAACGATGGAAGCAATAAAGCAGGCAGGTGAAACTCCTTATGTTGTAGGTCATATAGATGCAGGGGAAAAAGGAGTTAGCTTATGCTAAGAGTTTTGGTAATGGTATCAGGAGGGGGTACAAATTTACAAGCAATTTTAGATGCAGTATCCACTCAAAAAATAACCAATACAGAAATTGTAGGGGTAATTAGTAATAATAAAAATGCATATGCATTGGAAAGAGCTAAGGCATTTAAAATTCCAACGAGTTGTATTTCCCCTAAAGATTTTGACAGTAGAGAAGCTTTTTATGAAAATCTTTTAGAAGCTGTGGATACATACAATCCTGATTTGATTGTATTGGCTGGATTTTTGGTAGTAATACCAAAAGCAATGATACAGAAATATAGGAATTGCATCATTAATATTCATCCATCCCTAATTCCTGCATTTTCAGGAAAAGGATTCTATGGATTAAAGGTTCATGAAGAAGCTTTAAATAGAGGTGTGAAAGTAGTTGGTGCTACTGTACATTTCGTGGATGAAGGAACAGATACAGGATCAATTCTTTTACAAAAAGCGGTGGAAGTACATCCAAATGACACACCTGAAACATTACAAAAGCGTGTTATGAAGAACGCAGAGTGGGAGATTCTGCCTGAAGCAATAGATTTGATTGCAAATGGAAAAGTAAAAATTGAAAAGGGACATACCATTATTACAGAGTAATAGGGAGTAAGGAGACTGCTATGAAAGTACTAATTGTTGGAAGTGGTGGAAGAGAACATGCAATTGCATTAAGTGTTGCAAAGAATAAAAGGGTTGAACAATTATATTGTGCCCCAGGTAATGCAGGAATTGCCCAAGTTGCAGAGTGTGTAGAGATTGGAGCAATGGAATTTGAGAAATTAACTGCATTTGCACAAGAGAAAGAGATTGATTTGTGTATTGTTGGAATGGATGACCCTTTAGTGGGTGGATTGGTTGACGAAATGGAGGCTTTGGGAATCCGTACATTTGGTCCAAGAAAAAATGCCGCAATTCTAGAGGGATCCAAGGCATTTTCTAAAAATCTGATGAAAAAATATCATATTCCAACAGCAGCATATGAAACTTTTTCAGATGCAGAAGAAGCAATCAAATATTTGGAAAAAGCAAAATTTCCAATTGTACTAAAAGCAGATGGGTTAGCACTTGGAAAAGGTGTTTTGATTTGTCAGAATTTAGAAGAGGCAACGGATGGGGTTCGTACCATTATGCTAGATAAAAAATTTGGTGCAGCTGGAAATGAGATTGTCATAGAAGAGTTTATGACAGGGCGAGAAGTATCGGTATTAGCATTTGTAGATGGAAAAACAATCAAGACCATGACATCAGCACAGGACCATAAGAGAGCAGGAGATGGAGATACTGGCTTGAACACAGGTGGCATGGGAACATTTTCACCAAGTCCATTTTATACAAAGGAAGTGGACGAATTTTGCAGGGAACATATTTATCAAGCAACAGTAGATGCGATGGCTGCAGAGGGCAGACCATTTAAAGGAATTATCTTTTTTGGATTAATGTTAACAGAAGAAGGTCCAAAGGTATTAGAGTATAATGCAAGATTTGGTGATCCAGAAGCACAGGTTGTGTTGCCACGAATGGAAAATGATTTGCTTGAGGTGATGGAAGCTTGTATTGATGGAACATTAGATACCATGGAGCTTAAGTTTGAGGATAATGCAGCAGTATGCGTTGTCTTGGCTTCAGAGGGATATCCTGTTAGTTATGAAAAGGGATTTCCAATCACGGGATTGGATGAATTTGAGAAGCATGAAGGTTACTATTGCTTTCATGCAGGAACAAAGTTTCAAGATGGTCAAATTGTTACAAACGGCGGCCGAGTGCTTGGGATTACAGCAAAAGGAAAAGATTTAAAAGATGCTAGGAAGCATGCATATGAAGCTGTTCAGTGGGTAGAATTTGAAAATAAATATATGCGTCATGATATAGGAAAGGCTATAGATGAGGTATAAATAGAAGTTGGAGTGTTAAAGATACGGTATAGCAGATAGCAGTACCGTATCTATTTTTTATTGTGCAAATCTGCTATTATGGATATAATGGAGTTGTTTCATTAAAAAAGAAATTAGAGAAATGTGAGGAATACATGGAAGAGTTATTAAGTCAGGCACTCCCTTTTTGGAAGGATTTAACAGATAGAGAGCAGTATGAATTAATACAGAAAACAGAAATAGAGGATTATAAAAAAGGTATTGTTATTCATGTGGGCAGTTCAGAATGTGCAGGTGTTCAGATTGTGAAAAAGGGACAGATTCGAACATACATAACGTCACCAAGTGGTGGTGAAATTACATTATTTCGTTTGGTTGAAGGAGATGTAAGTATTTTGAGTGCTGCTTGTATGCTTAGAGGGATGAATATAGAGATGGATATGCAGATGGAAGAAGATTCCGTTTTGTATACAATTCCTAAAGCATTGTATAAGAAGTTAAGTGATGGAAATACTAAGGTGAAGGATTATACAATGGAGATGGTTTCTGAAAAATTTTCAGATGTTATTTGGTTGTTTAATCAATATGTATTTTCCAATTCGGCATCTAGGCTAGCGGGAGTGATTTTAGAGCATCGAGCATTAGCAGGTAGTAATCTAATTGAGATAACCCACGACACATTGGCAAGAGATTTGGGTACAGCAAGAGAAGTCGTAAGTCGTTTATTGAAACAGTTTCAAATAGACGGATATGTTAAATTAACACGGGGACATATAGAGGTAATAGATGTAGAGGCATTATTAAAAGTTTAAGAAGTGTGATTTTATCACAGAAAAAAAGCGAAAGTGTGCTATACTGTGTTTATGAATTAATATTATTTGAATAGGAGGAATAAAGATGTCAGTTTTAAAGATAACAAAGGAAAATTTTGAAGCAGAGGTATTGAAATCTGATAAGCCAGTTTTGGTAGATTTTTATGCAGATTGGTGTGGACCTTGTCAGATGCTTTCACCTATTGTAGATGAGATAGCCCAAGAAAGAGATGATATTAAGGTTGGGAAAATTAATGTAGATGAGCAGATGGAGTTGGCTCAGAAGTATGGAGTTATGACAATTCCAACACTACTCGTATTTAAAAATGGTGAAATTGCAAATAAGCATATCGGTGCACAATCAAAAAGCGGCGTGCTAGAGATGTTATAAAATTAGGGACGTAGTAAAATTTAAGTTTGCTACGTCCCTAATTTTATGTTGCCATGTCCCTAATTATGTTTCACTATGTCCCTTTTTAGATGAGAAGCTACTTACGTATTAAAAAAAGAAAATTACAAATATATAGTATATTAACAAGGTACCATAAATTTGATAAAATAAAAATATTATAATGACATTCAAAAAGGGACAAGGCAAAATTCAAAAAGGGACAGGTTGAATTAAAAAGAGGGACGTAATGAAGTGAAATTTACTACGTCCCGGAAAGAGGGTATCATGCTTCAATTTATTTTAGGGAATTCTGGTTCGGGAAAAACATATCATTTATACAAGACTATTATTGATGATTCGATAAAAAATCCTAGTACAAATTATCTCGTTATTGTTCCAGAACAATTTACAATGCAGACACAAAAGGATTTATGTTCATTGCATCCACGCAAGGGGATTCTGAATATAGATGTATTAAGTTTTGGACGTCTTGCACATAGGATTTTTGAGGAAGTTGGAAAAAATAAGTTGAAAATCCTAGATGATGAAGGAAAGAACTTGATTTTGAGAAAGATTGCGGGCGATTATGAGAGTCAGTTAAAAGTGTTACGAGGCAATTTGAAAAAGCAAGGTTATATTAGTGAAGTGAAATCTGTGATTTCTGAGTTTACTCAGTATGGCATAGGGTTTGAAGAGTTAGATGCATTTTTAGCCGAATTAGATAAAGAAAGTGCATTATATTATAAATTATCAGATATAAGAATGGTTTATGAGGGATTCGAGAGATATTTAGCAGATAAATACATTACGCAGGAGGAGATTTTAGAAGTATTAAGTGCACAGGCAAGTCATTCTAAATTACTAAAAAATAGTGTGATTGTCTTAGATGGATTTACAGGGTTTACTCCAGTACAAAACAGATTGCTTGGAGAGCTTATGACTATTTGTAAAAAGATGATGATAACGGTTGTAATTGATGGAAGGGAAGATGTCTTTCAATATAAACATCCATATCAACTATTTGCTTTAAGTAAACAAATGGCTACACAATTAGTTAAAATAGCAAGGGAAAGGCATGTTGAAATACAGAATCCAATCACCTTATTTCAGTCACCTGTGTATCGTTTCCGTGAAAATCCAGAATTAGCATTTTTAGAATCAGAGTTATTTCGATATTCCAAAAAGCAATATAAAGAAAAAACAAAATCCATTTCAGTACATATAGCACGTAATCCAGCGATTGAAGCAAGGATAACAGTAGAAACCATTAGAAAAATGGTTCGAGAGCATGGCATGAGATATCGAGATATTGCTGTTATATGCAGCGATATGGCAACGTACGCATCGCATTTAGAGAAAGCATGTGAACTTTTTCAAATTCCAGTATTTATTGATTATAAAAAAAGCATCTTGTTAAATGCATTTGCCGAGTATATTAGAAGTCTTGTGGCAATGGTAGAGCAAAGGTTTTCTTATGATTCTGTGTTTCGATTTTTAAGAACTGGACTAACAGGATTTGAGAGAGATGAAATTGATCAATTGGAAAATTATGTTCTTGCATTGGGAATAAAAGGGTACAAAAGATGGCAAGAACGCTGGATAAGGGAAACACGTCAGATAGATGAAGAAAAGTTGATTATATTAAATAGTCTTCGTGTACGTTTTGTAAATATGATAGATGAGTTTGTACAAATTACAAAACAGAGAAAAAAAACAGTAAGAGATGTTACAGAGGCAGTCTATACTTTTTTAGTACAGCAAAATATACAAGAAAAATTGTGGGATATGGGACAAGCATTTCAAGAAAATCAGCAACTAGCATTGGCAAAAGAGTATGCACAAATTTATCGTATCGTGATAGAGTTATTTGATAAATTTGTAGAGCTGTTAGGCGATGAAACGATATCATTAAAGGAATATGCAGACTTGCTAGATGCAGGGTTAGAAGAAGCTAAGGTTGGAATTATACCACCAAGTATCGATCAAGTAATGGTGGGAGATGTTGAGCGTACTCGTTTAAAAAGTAATCTAAAGGCATTATTTTTTGTAGGAGCTAATGATACCCTTCTTCCAGGAAATCTAGGAAATGGAGGACTTCTTTCCGAAAAAGATAAAGAAAAATTTGCACAGGAGAAGTTAACACTCTCTCCAGGAGCAAAGGAAAAAACGTATATACAGAAGTTTTATTTGTATATGAATTTAACAAAACCAAATACATTTTTACAGATATCTTACAGTAAAGTATCAGCTGAAGGAAAATCTATGCGTCCTGCATATTTGATTCAGGATTTAAAAAAATTGTATCCTAATTTACATATTCAAGATGATGAAGAAAGAACACTTTTGGAGTGTGAAGTTACAAATCGTACAGGTTTAGAATATTTAGTGGAAGGGCTTCGTAATAGAAATTACAGAGAGATTACGAAACAGTGGAAAGAACTTTATACGTGGTATAAGAAAAATTTGTTACAAAAAGAAGAAGTTGAGAAAATCCTACAGGCAGGATTTTTCAAAAAAGAAGAGGAAAAATTAACAAAAGAGAGTGCCAATACACTTTATGGAGATTCCAAGCGAATTAGCGTTACTAGATTGGAGAGATTTGCAGCATGTGCATATGCACATTTTCTAACGTATGGATTGCGTCTTTCAGAACGGGAAGCCTATGAGTTTGCAGTAATGGATTTAGGAAATATTGCACATCAAGCTCTGGAAAAATTTTCTCAAGATGTACGAGATAAAAGAAAACAGTGGACAGAGCTATCTGTGGAAGAACGAGAAGGTATGATAGAGGATAGTGTAGATAAAAGTATTATCAATTATGGGAATACTGTTTTATACAGCTCAGCACGAAATGAATACATGATTGCTAGAATAAAGGGCTTGCTGCGTACAACAGTTTGGGCTTTAACAAAGCAGATGGAGAAGAGTGATTTCTTACCAAGTGGTTATGAGTTGAATTTTGGAAATGGAAAAATTGATAGAATAGACACTTGTGAAGAAGACAACACGATTTATATTAAGGTAACAGATTATAAGACAGGAATGAAAAGTTTTGATATAGTCGCTCTTTATCATGGATTACAGATGCAATTGCCAATTTATTTAAATGCTGCTATGGAACTAGAACGAAAGAAACATGAAGAGAAAAAAATAGAGCCAGCAGGAATCTTTTATTATCGCATTCAAAATCCAATTGTGGAAAAAGAGACGGATGACAATCTTCTAGAACAAAAAATTTTAAAAGAGCTAAAGCTGGACGGATTAATTAATGGAGAAGAGAAAGTCTTAGAACATTTAGAACATAATTTGGAAGGAGCGTCCTATTTAAATCCTATTGGAAAAAACAAAGACGGAAGCTTAAGTCGTAGTTCAAAAGTTTTAAATACGAAAGCATTTTATGCAATGTTACAGTATACGAAAAAAAAGGAGGAAGAATTAAGAGAACAGATTTTCTCAGGAACAGCATCGATTCTTCCATATGAATTTAATGGGACTACAGGCTGTGATTATTGTTCCTATCGTGATATTTGTGGCTTTGATGTCCGTTTAGATGGATATGAATATAACAAACTTGAAAAATATTCAAAAGAGGAAACGGTAGAAAAAATCCTAGAAGAAATGGAAGAGGGGAAAGAAGATGGGCGTACAATGGACACAAGAGCAGAAGAAAGTCATTGAACTAAGAGATAGAAATATTTTAGTTTCTGCAGCAGCTGGCTCAGGAAAAACGGCAGTGTTGGTAGAAAGAATTATACAAAAGCTTTTAGATATGGCACATCCAATGGATGTGGATAGGTTACTTATTGTGACTTTCACAGAAGCAGCTGCAGCAGAGATGAAAGAAAGGATTCGAGATGCGATTGAGAAAGCGTTGGAAGAGCAGCCAGAAAATGCACATTTACAAAGGCAGGCAACTTTGATTCACAGTGCTCAAATTACAACCATCCATAGTTTTTGTTTGTCTGTGATCCGAGAACATTTTCATGTGATTGATCTAGATCCAGGGTTTCGTATTGCAGAAGAAGGAGAATTAAAATTATTGCGTCAGGACGTATTAGAAGATTTGTTAGAGGAAGCCTATGCGTCTCAAAATGAGAAATTTTTAGAATTCTCAGAAAAATTTGGAACTGGAAGAAGTGATAAAAAGTTAGAAGAGCTTATTTTGACATTATATGATTATTCTTTGAGTTATCCACAAAAAGAGCAATGGTTATTGGAATGTATACAAGCATATACAAACATAGAGGAAAACTTAGAAGAGCAGCAGTCTATTAAATTAGCAAAGTGTTTTATTTGGCAAAAACTTATGGATAGTAAGGAGCTTATAAAAAAAGCAATTCAAGTTTGTGAAGAGCCAGATGGTCCATATTTCTATGCAGATGCATTAGAATCTGATTTAAAATGGATAGAAAGTTTTAAGGAATCAGATTCTTTTCAAATGTTATATGAAAAGCTTTCAAAACCTGTATGGAAACGTTTGTCAGCAAAAAAGGATGAAACTATTTCTGATGAAAAGAAAAATCAAGTGAAAAAACAAAGAGATAAGGTAAAAGATTTTATCAAAGACATACAAGCTACCTGTTTATTTGAAGAGCCAAATGAACTTGCCAAAGATATGAAAATGTCTGGAGTGTCAATGGAGGTACTCGTTGCATTGGTGCTAGAGTTTGGGAATAGATTTTCGGAGAAGAAAAAATCAAAGAATATCATAGATTTCAATGATATGGAGCAGTTTGCACTTCAGATTTTAACAGAGGAGGTAGATGGAAAATTAGTTCCGTCTATCTCTGCGAAGGAATATCAAGATCAATTTGAAGAGGTTATGATTGATGAATATCAGGATAGTAATTTAATTCAGGAAGCGATTTTGACGAGCGTTTCTACTATACAACGTGGGAAGAATAATGTTTTTATGGTAGGAGATGTTAAGCAGAGTATTTATCGTTTCCGTCTGTCACGTCCTGAGCTATTTATGGACAAGTATGAGCATTATAGTCAGGAAGATGCCATAGAGCAGAGAATAGATTTGCATAAAAATTTTAGAAGTCGTAATGAAGTTTTAGAAAGTACGAATTATATCTTTGAGCAAATTATGCAAAGACCAGTAGGTGGAATTACATATGATAAATCGGTTGCTTTGTATCCAGGAGCTGATTACCTAGAAAGTGAAATACAAGAAGGAAAATCTGCCAACCAAACAGAACTTCTCTTATTGGATACACAGGAGATAGGAGAGGAAAGTGGACGAATTTTGGAAGCTAGAATGGTTGCAAAAAGAATAGCAAATTTAGTTCGTCATGGAAAAGTTGTAGATAAAAAAACAAGAGAATATAGAAGGGCAGAATATAGAGATATTGTCATATTAACAAGAAGTATCAAAGGCTGGGCAGATGTATTTGCACAAGTGTTAACAGAAGAAGGGATTCCTGTTTATGTGGGAAGCAGAGAAGGATATTTTGAAACATATGAAATTCAAGTCTTGATGGATTATCTTCGTATATTAGATAATAAACAGCAGGATTTACCATTGGCAGCAGTTTTAACATCACCCTTTGTAGGTTTAACAGCGGAGGAATTGGCTGAGTTAAAAAGTACTTATCCAGAGAGTAGATTTTATGAAGCAGTGTGGCAGTATGCGAAGTTAGGAGATGCAGAATGCAAAAATTCTATCTTATTTGGAAAACTTAGGAGTTTTGAGGAACAAATAGAATCTTTTCGGGAGATGTTGCCTTATTTACCAATGCATGAATTGTTATGGAAAATTATAGAAGAAACTGGATATGGAGTCTATATTTCTGCTATGCCAGGTGGAGAGCAGAGAATGGCAAATATAGAAATGTTAGTTGAAAAAGCATCTTCCTATGAAACAAGTAGTTATAAAGGATTGTTTCATTTTGTACGTTATGTAGAGCAATTAAGAAAATACGATGTGGATTATGGAGAAGCCAATATTGCAGACGAGCAAGCCGATATGGTAAGGATTATGAGTATTCATAAAAGTAAGGGATTAGAATTTCCAATTGTATTTGTATGTGGGATGGGAAAACGTTTTAACATGCAGGATATAAATAGTAGTATGGTGATTCACCCCAAATTAGGAGTGGGAATTGATGCGATTGATCTTAACAGGAGGACAAAAATTCCAACTTTGTTGAAAAAAATGATTCAAAATGAAATCAAGGTGGAAAACTTAGGAGAAGAGCTAAGAGTTTTATATGTTGCTATGACAAGAGCAAAGGAAAAACTAATTTTAACAGGTGTATATGATGGTGTAGAAGAAAGGCTGGAAGAATATGAAGGACGAAAAAAAGCACCATTGTCAATGTATGAAATCTTAGGAGCAAAGACATATCTTGATTGGATTCTTATAGCAGTAATGGGAGAAGACAGTCCAATAGACATCCACATACAAAGTGCAAGTGGTTTGGAAAAATTACAACAAGTGGAAGATTTTGCAGATAATTTGGCTAAGGATGTATTGGAGAATTGGGATACGAAACAAATATATGATGAGAGACTTTCTACATATTTAACAGAGCAAATGAATTTTCAGTATCCATATAGAGAAGAAGGAAATTTAAAAACAAAGTTTACTGTATCCGATTTAAAAAAGCGTGCTTATGAAGATGATGAGGCGGAAGAATTCCATGTACAGCGAGAATTTGAGCCTATTGTCCCAAGTTTTTTATCCCCAAAAGAAACACTTGGAGGAGCAGCAAGGGGAAGTGCGTACCACCGTCTTTTAGAGCTATTGGATTTTTCAAAACAGTATAAAATAGAAACTTTGGAGGAAACAATGGCAGAATTAGAAAATCAAGGGATGCTGTCAACGGAAATGCGAGCATGTATTCGCACAAAGGATATCATAGAGTTTTTAGAAAGTAAGATTGGAGTACGACTTCATCAAGCAGCAAAGAGAAATGAACTTTATAAGGAACAGCCCTTTGTATTAGGAGTCAATTCAAAGGAAATTTATCCAGATATAGCAAGTCAGGAATTAATTTTAATTCAAGGAATTATGGATGTATATTTTGAAGAAGATGGAGAAATTATTTTGCTGGATTATAAGACAGATCGAGTAAGAACGGAAGAAGAACTTAGGAAAAGATATGAAGCACAATTGGAATATTATGCACAAGCACTAGAGCAGCTTTTAGGAAAAAAAGTAAAGGAAAAATGGATTTATTCCTTTACACTAAAAAAAGAGATAGGGGTCTAAAATGAAGGAAATTTTCATATATATTCTTTGCATGAATTTCATTACTTTTATTATTTATGGAATTGATAAATATAAGGCGAAAAAAAATTTATGGAGAGTACCAGAAAAAACATTAGTATTGCTGGCAATTTTTGGTGGCAGTATAGGAGCATTAGCAGCAATGGGGGTATTTCATCACAAAACAAGAAAACCAAAATTTTATATTGGAGTCCCCTTTATAATTTTTGCACAGATTAGCATTGTATGTATAATTTGGAATATGTCATAAGTATAAATTTCAAAATTTTGGCAATACTTTTTTCAAAGAATCGAAAAGGAGTTTGCTAAAAATATGAAAAATAAAAAAATCACACTCCAAGATATAGAACAAATGGAGCAACAAGAAAAAATGAAGTATGAAATAGCACAGGAACTTGGATTATTAGATAAAGTGTTAGAGGAAGGCTGGAAGTCTTTGTCATCAAAGGAAACAGGGAGAATTGGGGGCTTGATGACAAAGAGAAAACAGATGGAAAAATCGAGTCAATAGAAAAATTGGGATGCTCAAAAATGAGGATCCCATTTTGATGTTGATAATTCGTAGAGCAAGTCTTTACAAATGGATAGAGATTTGCTAGAATTGGACAAATGGGGAGAAGAAATACAGGTGGGTTAAGATGGAAAGTAAGATTCAGATCTTGGATGTAGAGCTGGATAAGCTGTGTGCGAAAGAGGTTATGAAACGAGCAGTACAGTATATGAGCAGCGAATCAATTAATACGATAGAAATAATGACTATGGATATGATGCTGCGTAGTCAAGAAACTCCAAAGTGGGATGAAGCAGTAAAAAAATTAGATCTGGTAATCCCAGGAGAGGTTGAAATTTTAGAGGCAGCAGAAATCATGGATAAGAGTATGATTCGTGATGTATCCAATCAAATCTTTCTAAAAATGTTTTTGAGATATTTGCAGAGAAATAAAAAGCGAATATTTCTAGTGGCACCATCAAGGAGTGCACTTGTAGAATTAGAAAGTGCAATAACATTATACGATAGACATTTGATTCTTGTAGGACATGGAATTTTATCAAAAGATGGAAAATCGAATGAAAATGTAATTAATGAAATTAATGGAGCAGAGGTAGATTGCATTTTGTCCATTCTTCCATCACCTGAACAGGAGCTTTTTATTCAAGAAAATAGTGCATTATTAAATGCAAGAATTTGGTTTGGCTGTGGAGATGTTTTAAAAGAAAATTATATGAAAAAAAATAGAAAGGGTTGGATTAGAAGATTCTTTCGTAAAAAGATATTTCGATATCTTGTAGGACAGCATAAAAAAAATGAAGAAGTATAAATTGCAATTTTGTATACTATGTATAGTAGCCTAAATGTGAATTTTTTATAAAAAGTATGAGGAAATGCATAAAAAAAGTGGGTTTCCTCTTTATTTTTTTGGGGTTTTATCTTAATATATAAAATAAGCACATGTAGAAATGAAAATGGACTAGATAGAATTTGTGAAATATGCACATGTAGGCATATAAAATTGATTAAATGAGCGGAGGAAGAAAGAATGATTTCAAATCAAATACTTCAAAATACAATTGAAGGGTTAAAAGGAATTTCTCGTATTGATTTTTGCGTACTTGATATCGAAGGAAAGGTTCTAGCTACTACTTTTGATTCAATGTATAATCACGAGAGTGCAGTGCTGTCATTTGTAGAATCTCCTGCAGATAGTCAGGTTATTCAGGGATGTCAGTTTTTCAAAATTTTTGATGAGCATCAGTTGGAGTATGTTCTTCTTGCAGGTGGGGAGAACGAAGACGTTTATATGGTAGGGAAGCTTGCAGCATTCCAAATACAAGGATTATTAGTTGCTTATAAAGAAAGATTTGACAAGGATAATTTCATCAAAAACTTGTTGTTAGATAATCTTCTTCTAGTAGATATTTACAATCGAGCAAAAAAATTACATATTGACACAGAAGTAAAACGTGTTATCTTTATTATTGAAACTGCACATGAAAAAGATAGCGTTGCTTTAGATAATGTCAGAAACCTTCTAGGAAATAAAACCAAAGACTTTATTACAGCAGTAGATGAGAAGAATATCATTGTTGTAAAAGAGTTGTCAGAAAAGGATGGAAACAAAGAACTGGATAAGATGGCGAAAGAGATGGAGGAGGTTCTTCGTAATGAATGTGGAGAAGAGCATGTTCATATCGCTTATGGTACGATTGTAAACGATATCAAAGAGGTTTCAAAATCATATAAGGAAGCAAAGCTTGCATTGGATGTAGGGAAAATATTCTTTGATGAGAAAGATATCGTTGCATATAGTACGTTGGGAATTGGTCGTTTAATCTATCAGCTTCCTATCCCTCTATGTAAGATGTTTATTAAAGAAATTTTTGAGGGAAAATCTCCAGATGAGTTTGACGAAGAAACATTAACAACTATTAATAAATTCTTTGAGAATAGTTTAAATGTTTCAGAGACATCCAGACAGTTGTATATTCATAGAAATACTTTGGTATATAGACTAGATAAGCTACAAAAAGGTACAGGGCTGGATTTACGTGTGTTTGAAGATGCCATTACTTTCAAAATTGCTTTAATGGTAGTGAAGTACATGAAATATATGGAAACATTAGAGTACTAGGAGAGTTTGGATAATTTTAGGAGGATTATATGATTGAATTAAGAGATGTAACGAAGGAGTATTCCAAGGGGAATGCTGCCCTAAACGGTGTATCTGTCAAGATTGAAAAAGGTGAATTTGTATTTATCGTAGGGGACAGCGGTTCTGGAAAATCAACATTGATTCGTTTAATCATGAAAGAATTAGAGCCTACAGAAGGTACAATTATTGTAAATGGACAAAATTTAAGAAGAATGAAACATAGGAATATTGCGAAGTACAGAAGAGGAATTGGTGTTGTTTTCCAAGATTTCCGTTTGTTGAAGGATCGCAATATTTATGAAAATATTGCATTTGCATTGCGAGTAACAGAAACACCAACAAGAGTTATTAGAAGAAAGGTGCCAGCAGCACTTTCTCTTGTAGGGCTTGCACAGAAGTATAAGTCTTTTCCAAAGGAACTCTCAGGTGGTGAGCAGCAGCGTGTTGCAATTGCAAGAGCCATTGTAAATGAACCAGCTATTTTGTTGGCAGATGAACCAACTGGAAACCTAGATCCAACGAATTCATGGGAGATTATGAGTCTTCTTAAAGAAGCAAATGATAGAGGTACAACAGTACTGGTTGTTACACATAATCAAGAAATTGTAAATGAAATGAATGAACGTGTCATTACAATGAAACAAGGTGTAATTGTTAGTGATGAACGAAAAGGTGGGTATATAGATGAGAATTAGTACATTAGGATATGTAGGGAAGCAGGGTGTTAAAAACATCGGAAGAAATAAAATGTTTTCTATTGCTTCTATAGCGACAATGGCAGCTTGTATTTTCTTATTTGGTTTGTTTTTCTCTATTATTTTGAACTTTCGCTATATTGTGAAAACAGCAGAAGAAGGAGTAGCAATCACTGTATTTTTTAATGAAGATGCTACAGATGAGCAGATTGAATCTATAGGAAGTGCCTTAAGAAATCGAGAAGATGTTTTAAAGGTTGAATACATTTCAGAAGAAGATGCATGGAATTCATTTAAAGAAGAATATTTTGAAGGTAATCCAGAACTTGCAGAAGGATTTAAAGATGATAATCCATTGGCAGGTTCTAGCAGTTATGCAGTGTATATGAAGACTATGGAGGAATTAGAGGATAGCCTTACTGGAAATGGAAAATCACTTTCTGATACACAAAAGGAGCTTGTAGAGTTCGCACAAGGATTAGACGGAGTACGTAAGGTAAATAAGTCAGACGTAGTTGCGAATACACTATCTAGCGTTAACGTACTTGTTGGATATGTTTCTGCAGCTATCATACTTATCTTGTTTGGTGTATCAATTTTCTTGATTAGTAATACAGTTACAATGGGAATTACAGTTCGAAAAGAAGAGATCGCTATTATGAAATATATAGGAGCAAAGGATTTTGTTGTAAGGTTCCCATTTGTGTTGGAAGGTTTGATTATTGGATTAGTAGGTGCAGCAATACCATTGGCATTACTCTATGGATTATATGATAAAGCTGTTACATATATACTTACAAAATTTAGTATTTTGAAAAACATTATTACATTTCTTCCAGTACAAGATGTTTATCAATATCTTTTACCAATTGGGCTACTTTTAGGAGTAGGAATCGGATTTATTGGAAGTTTCTTTACTGTAAGAAAGCATTTGAAAGTATAGGGATGATATATGAAAAAACGAAGAAACGTGATACGAAGTCTATGTTTATCGTTATTTATTAGTACTGCAGCAGCTATGCCTGTAAGAGCAGAGTCTGTGGAAGAGGCCCAAAAAAAGGTGGACGAACTCAAAAATGAAAAAGACAATGCACAAGCAGAAAAGGATTCTGTGGAATTACAGCTTCAAGAAATTGCAGCAGAAATGGAAAGTACACAGAAAAAATTAGATGCAAAGCAAGAAGAAATTGTTGCGGCAGAAGAAGCACTTGTTCAAGCACGAGTAGAGGAAAACACGCAGTATCAAAGCATGAAAAAAAGAATTAAATTCATGTATGAGCAAGGAAATGTGGAATTTATAGAGGTGCTTGCAAAGAGTAAGAATATTAGTGATTTCTTAAACAAAACAGAGTATATTTCTGAAATTTCTGAATATGATAGAGAAAAGCTAAAAGACTTTCAGGAGATTGTTCGACAAGTTGAAGAGCAGGAGCAAACTCTAGAGAAAGAATATCAAGAATTAGATAATCTGCAAACAGAGCTAATAAATAAGCAAAATGAAGTAAAGCAACTTTTAGAAGAAAAGAAAGTGAAACTGAGCCAATTGGAAGGGGAACTTGGAGAGAAAATGAAGAACCTTCAAAAATTGGTAGAAGAGGAAAAACGTCGTCAAGAGGAGGCAGCCGCCGCAGCAGCTGCTGCAGAAGCGGCAAGAAAAGCAGCAGAGGAAGCAGCTAGAAAAGCTCAAGAAGACGCATCACGTAACAATAGTTATCAAACGAGTGTCAGTACACCATCTTCTGGCAGTAATACAGTAGTAAGTGGAAATGGTTATTTTACGCATCCTTGTCCAGGTATGCAGTATCAGTCTAGCTATTTTGGTGAAATTCGAGAGTTTGAGGTTGGTGGACATAAAGGACATGATTATGCTGCCGCTGTAGGAACACCAACATATGCTGCAGCAGCAGGAAGAGTGATTATTGCAGGGTACAGTAGTAGTGCAGGGAATTGGGTCGTCATAGACCATGGAAATGGATTGACAACCAAATATATGCATCACAGTGCATTGTATGTAGTTGCAGGGCAATATGTAGAAAAAGGACAGCAGATTGGTGCTGTAGGAAGTACGGGGCAGTCAACAGGTCCTCACTTACATTTTCAAGTAGAGGAATATGGTGTTGCAGTAAGCCCAGATAAATATTTATAGAAGCATAAATTTCTGAAAGTTGGTAACGGATATGAAAGCAGATAAGAGGTTTCTACAGGGGGCGCTTTTTGGCGCCCTCATTATGTTATTCATAGGTATGGCAGGGATATTTCTTCCCAACTTATTTGTTCATGCATTAGGAAACGATGAATTAAAAAATAAAATACAAGAGGCAGAACAGGTATCGGAGAAAAAATTAAAAAAGATACAAGATATGATGTCCCAGTACTACTTGTATAGCGATGATATTGAAGAAGAACAGCTAGAAGACGCTATTTATACAGGATTTGTATCAGCAATGGAAGATCCATATACAGTGTATTATGATCAAGAGGCAACAAAACAGCTATTAGAATCAACAACAGGTGAGTACACAGGTATAGGTGCAGCCATGGTGCAGAATTTGGAAACAAAAGAAATCATAATCACTACCGTGTATAAGGATAGTCCAGCAGAAAAGGCAGGATTACAGGAAGGTGATATTCTCTATCAAGTAGATGAACAGGTGGTAGGAGAAAATGATACTTCCGAGGTGGTGTCTTGGGTTAAAGGCGAGGTAGGGACAGAAGTTGTTCTCCATGTGTATAGGGGAGATAAGTATGAAGAAAAGACATTGACTGCAGTTAGAGATGTAATAGAGAGACAGACTGTAGATTATGTAATGAAGGAAAATAACACAGGCTATATTTACGTTAGTGAGTTTGATAAGGTAACGTATGACCAGTTTGAAAAGGCACTTACCGATTTAGAGAATCAAGGATTAGAATCATTAGTTATTGATCTGAGAAATAATCCAGGTGGAAATTTAGATATTGTTGTAGAGATGTTGAGATTACTATTACCAAAAGGTGAGGTTGTATCAATTCAAGATAAATACGGAAATAAACAAGTATATGAATGTGATGGAAAACATCAGTTTCAAAAACCACTGGCTGTTTTAGTGAATGGATATAGTGCGAGTGCTTCTGAAATATTTGCAGGGGCAATAAAAGACTATAACCTTGGAACTATAGTAGGTACAACGACTTATGGAAAAGGAATAGTTCAAGAACTATTCAATTTAGGCGATGGAACAATGATAAAGATAACAACAGCAGAATATTTTACACCGAATGGAGAAAATATTCATGGTAAAGGAATTGAGCCAGACATAAGTATAGAGTATGAATATGATGAAAATCAGCCAGAAGGCGATAGTCAATTAAATAAAGCGTTGGAAGTAGTACGTGAATCGGGGACGTAGTCAAATTGCATTTGACTACGTCCCCGATTCAACATCACCCTGTCCCTTTTTGAAATTGTTAGCACTCGTCAAATAAGAGTGCTAAAATACTATTGACTTTTAAATATTCCTGTACTAAAATACAGATTATATAAAACGAAAATATTATATTTGTAATGAAAAAAGAAAGAGGAGTGTTTAATATGGGAATTAAAAAAGGAAATTTGTCAATTGATAGTGAAAATATATTTCCAATTATTAAAAAATGGGTGTATTCTGACCACGATATTTTCATTCGTGAATTGGTGTCTAACGGTTGTGATGCAATTACAAAATATAAAAAGCTGGATATGATGGGAGAGTGTGAACTTCCTGAAGGATACAAAGGAAAAATTCAAGTTATTGTTAATCCAGAAGAGAAAACATTGAAATTTATTGATAATGGTATTGGAATGACAGCTGAGGAAGTTGAGGAGTATATTACTCAAATTGCTTTCTCAGGAGCTACACAGTTCTTAGAAAAATATAAGGATAAGACAACAGAAGATGATATGATTGGTCATTTTGGTCTTGGTTTTTATTCTGCATTTATGGTAGCAGATGAAGTACAGATTGATTCTTTATCTTATAAAAAAGATGCAGCTCCTGTGCACTGGGTTAGCGAAGGTGGAACAGAGTATGAGATGCAAGAAGGAAATCGAACAGAGGTAGGTACAGAAATTACATTGTATTTGAACGACGATAGTCTAGCATTTGCAAATGAGTATCGTGTGCGTGAGGTTTTAGAAAAATACTGTTCTTTCATGCCTGTTGAGATTTTCCTTTCAAAGGCGAATGCCGAACCAGAATATGAAACAATTGACGAAGCAGATGTATTAGATACGGATGAAGTTGTAGAACATATTACAGAGGAGCTAAAAGAAGGGGAAGAGGGCGAGCCTAAGAAGAAAGCAAAAATTGTAAAACGCCCAGTATCTATCAGTGATATACATCCATTGTGGACAAAAAATCCAAGTGAATGTACAAAAGAAGAATATATAGAATTTTACCGTAAAGTATTTTTAGATTACAAAGAACCATTATTCTGGATTCACTTGAATATGGATTATCCATTTAACTTAAAAGGGATTCTTTATTTCCCAAAAATCAATACAGAATATGATTCTATTGAAGGAAAGATTAAGCTATATAACAATCAAGTATTTATAGCAGATAACATTAAAGAAGTGATTCCAGAATTTTTGATGGTATTAAAAGGAGTAATTGATTGTCCAGATCTACCATTAAATGTATCAAGAAGTGCATTGCAAAATGATGGATTTGTAACAAAGGTTGCAGATTACATTTCTAAAAAAGTTGCAGATAAAATTAATGGAATGTATAAAACAGACAAAGAAAATTACGAAGCGTACTGGGATGATATTAGTCCATTTATCAAGTTTGGATGCTTAAAAGATGAGAAGTTTGGTGAAAAGGTAAAAGGTTCTATTTTATTTAAGAATTTAGAGCATAAATACATGACTTTAGAAGAATGTATTGAAATAAATGGTGGTGCTGTTGCTACAGAAGAAAAAGCTGAATCTGAAAATGAGGAAAAGGCAGAAGAAAAGAAAACAAATATTTTCTATGTAACAAATGAACAGCAGCAGAGTCAGTATATTAAAATGTTTAAAGAACAAGGACAGGAAGCAATTCTTTTGACACATAATATTGACTCCGCATTTATTACGTATTTGGAACAAAAGAATCAGAAGATTAAATTCCAAAGAATTGATGCAGATGTTCATGAATCTTTGAAGGATGAAATTTCAGAAGAAGAAAAAGAAGACTTCCAAAAGCAAGCAGAAAGTTTAACTGAGATTTTTAGAAAAGCATTAAATAATGACAAGTTGGATGTAAAAACAGAGAAATTAAAAGATGATAAAGTTGCTGCAATGGCTGTATTATCTGAGGAATCAAGACGAATGGAAGAAATGATGAAGATGTATGGTATGGGTGGCATGGATGCAGGTATGTTTGGAGCCCAGGCATCCTTGATTTTGAATGCAAATCATCCATTGGTACAGTATGTTGTTGCTCATAAAGATTCTGAAAATACAGAGATTATTTGTAAGCAGTTATACGATTTGGCATTATTGGCACATAAGCCATTGAATCCAGAAGAGATGACAGCATTTGTAGAAAGAAGTAATGAAATTATGATGCTTCTTACAAAGTAAGAGATAAAAAGAGAGGTATGTGACTTATCAAGTTACATACCTCCCTTTTGTTTTTAAAAATAGATTCTATAATAAATGTTGGGGTGTGATTTTACAATTACATTTCCAACATTTTATTTTTTTGTTAAAATAAAAAGAAACCCCCAAGCGCCAATCTTCCACAATCAATCACTCGGAGGTGCATACAATGCATAATTATTGTATCAATAAATTACTAAATATTGAAGATGTAATCGTTAAAAAAGTGGAACATGCAGATACATTTGTCAAAATTTATCTGGAGACGATACCAAAAG
>JAHLFA010000084.1 GCA_018883985.1 Candidatus Ruminococcus intestinipullorum
CGTTAAAAGTGTTTGTCTGTTCAAAATTAACTGCTAGCTAATTTATCCCTTTACTGTTTGTCACATCTCTGTGACGGGTACATCTTTCGATGCGCTCTTAAAAAATCTTCTCTTAAGAAATTTTCAAGGTGTTGTCTATTGTTTAATTATCAAGGTTCTTTTTGTTTCTTCTTTTTCTCAGAAACAACTCTGATATTTTATCATGTCGTTTTCTGTTTGTCAAGAAGTTTTTTATTTTTTATTTTTTATTTTTGTTTACTTGTCTTTCACAACTCAGCTTTGATATGTTATCACATCTCATTCTGTTTGTCAACAAGTTTTTTATTTTTTAATATCTTGTCCAACTAGATAACCAAATCATAGAACTTGATATTAACGGAGAAAGAGGGATTTGAACCCTCGCGCCGGTTTCCCGACCTACACCCTTAGCAGGGGCGCCTCTTCAGCCTCTTGAGTATTTCTCCTGAACCTGAATGTTCTTGTAACATTAATTACATCTATTCAGTTTTACACCCACAGTGTGAAATTGATTATACAAGATGTTTTTGATAATGTCAATCATTTAATTTAAATTTTTAAAATTTATTTACTAGGAATAACTGCACCATCATATGTATTATTAATAAAATCTTTTATTTTGTCAGATTTCAAGACCTTTATTAAGGCTTTTATTTTTTCGTTTTCTGTATTTTGTTCCTGTACAGCTATGATATTTCCATATGTTTTTGCCGCTTTTGAGTCCGCATCTTCATATGCCAGTGCATCTTTTCCAACTGAATAGCCTGCCTCTAGTGCATAATTTCCATTTAATACTACAAAAGCCGTTTCGTCTACTACTCTCGCTACTTGTGCCGCTTCTAATTCTACTAATTCAATTTCATATGGATTTTCTTCTATATCATTAACCGTAGCATTTAATCCTGCGCCTTGTTTTAATGTAATAATTCCATTACTTTCAAGGAGTAACAATGCTCTTGCCTCATTTGTTGTGTCATTTGGAACTGCAATACTATCTCCCTTTTCAATATTTTCAAGGCTTGACTTTGTACCTGGATAAATTCCAAATGGCTCATAATGTATTTCTCCTGCCGATGCTAAGTGTGTGCCTTTTTCTTCATTGAAACTATCTAAATAAGGCCCATGTTGAAAATAATTTGCATCAAAATCTCCACTTTCTACTACTTCATTTGGCTGTACATAATCATCAAAAACAGTAACCTCAAGTTCATATCCCTCTTCTTCCAACAATGGCGCTGCCTGTTCTAAAATTTCTGCATGTGGTGTGGATGACGCAGCCACCTTAATAATATTATCCTGCTCATTTTTTGTATTAGAGCTATTTGTTGATGCCCCACAACCTGTAATTGTTCCTAATGCCACTACTCCTGTTAATACTGCTGCAATTGTTTTATTCATAACCTTACTCTCCTTTTCCCATAGATTATTTTCTCTTTTCTAGCTTAGCTGCTGCCTTCATACCAGCTGTCTGAAAAATTTGTACCATTACTACTAATAAAATGACTGTTATAATCATAATATCGGATTCATATCTGTAATATCCGTATCGAATAGCTATATCTCCTAGACCTCCTCCTCCAATTGTTCCAGCCATTGCTGAATATCCTAAAATAGTACCTGAAGCAATTGTAGCTCCTGAAACAATTGAAGTTCTTGCCTCCACTAAGAGAACTCTCCTTATGATACAAAAAGTGCCAGCTCCCATTGATTTTGCTGCCTCTATAACTCCTGTATCAACTTCTTTGATTGAGGACTCTACCATTCTGGCTATAAATGGAACTGCTGCCACAACCAAAGGTACAATAGTTGCTGTAGAACCATAACTTTTTCCTACTAACAATTTTGTAAAAGGTATTAATAAAATTAATAAAATAAGAAATGGTATACTTCGTATAATATTTGAAATTACATCTAAAACCTTGTATAAAAGTCTATTCGGCTTTAGTCCACTTTTATCCGATATAGCCAAGACAACTCCTAGTGGCAATCCAAAAACATATCCCATAATTACCGATACAATTGTCATGTACAATGTTTCTTTTATCCCATTTAATATCATCAGAATAACTTCTTCACTCATCTTGTATTTCTACCTCCTTCGTTTTTCCTACTTTAATTACCTCACCATGCTCCATAATTGCTACATGTGAACAAATCTGCCTAACTACAGACATCTGATGTGTTATCATAACAATTGTAATTCCAAACTTTCTATTGATATCTTGTAATAATTGTAAAATTGACGTTGTTGTTTGTGGATCTAACGCACTCGTTGCCTCGTCACAAAGGAGGATTTCTGGATTAGATGCCAATGCCCTTGCGATAGCAACTCTTTGTTTTTGTCCCCCTGACAATTGTGCTGGGTATGCATCTCCTTTTTCTTTTAATCCTACAAGCTCTAAAAGCTCCCCTGCCCTTTTTCGTGCTTCACTTTTCTTTCTCCCTTGTATATAAAGTGGTAAACAGACATTTTCTAACACTGACTTTTGCATTAATAAATTAAAGTGTTGAAATATCATTCCTATTTTTTCTCGTTGCTTCCGTAACTCTTTTGTAGATAACTCACCTAAAGATTTCCCATTAATTAGGATTTTCCCTTGTGTTGGAACCTCTAAAAAATTTATACATCTTACTAGAGTACTTTTTCCAGCACCTGACATTCCAATAATTCCATATATATCCCCTTCTTGAATAGATAACGTTACATTTTTTACCGCCTCAATTTCCCCCGATTTTGAGAAGTAAGTTTTTGATACATTTTCAATTTTTATTTTATCCATTTTATTTTCCTCCCCTTTTCTCCCTTGGGATGTTTATAACTATACCAGTTCTTACAGAAATGTGTTAATTCTAAAAAAATACAGCTGGTTATAGTTAAAAACTATTACCAACTGTTTTTTTATTGCAATGCTTTATCTTTAAATTTTGAAATTTCTTCTAAATATTTTTGTCCTAACGGACTAATATTCGAGCATCTCCTTGACAAATATCCTATTGACATAAGTTCATTAGATTTTAATTTTACAGCACAATAATCGATACCATTCAACTCTTCGCAGATAATTCCAGAACATAACGTATATCCATTTAAGCCTACCATTAAATTTAATATTGTTGCTCTATCATTGACTTTAATAAGCTGTTTGTATTCAAATGTACTTAAAAACTCTTCTGCAAAATAAAACGAATTATATTCCCCTTGTTCAAAAGATAAACACGGATAATCATTTAACTCTTCTAAATCAATTTCCTTTCTGTTCGCCCAAGGATGTCCTTTCCACATATAAACATAGATATTACATTGTAAAATCTCATGAAATTCCAAATTATATTCATAAAATAACTTTGTAAGCACCTTTTTATTAAACTCATTTATATAAAGAATTCCTATTTCACTTTTAAAGTTTTTGACATTCTCTATGATTTCATAGGTTTTTGTTTCATAAATCGCAAATTCATATTCATCCATTCCAAACTGTTTTACCATCTCTACAAATGCACTTACTGCAAATGTATAATGCTGCATAGAAACGCTAAACTTCTTCTTTGTATTTGTCTTGTCTATATATTTTGTTTCTATGAGCTGATATTGCTCTACAGTTTGCCTTGCATATCCTATGAATTCTTCTCCCTCTGGAGTGATAGATATTCCCCGATTTGTTCTACGGAATACTTCGATTCCTATTTCCTGCTCCAAATCCTTAATCGCAGACGATAAACTTGGCTGAGATATAAATAAACGGCGAGCTGCTTCATTCATAGAACCTGATTGTGCTACTGTTATTGCATATTTTAATTGCGTCAATGTCATTGATTATGTATCTCCTTATGATGTATGACTAACATTTTTATCTATTGTTTTCTGAATTCTATCATGTACAATATTTGCAATCTCATTTGTTTTTAAATCTTTGTATTCTTCAAAATATAATGGCTCTAGAAAATGTACCTGTACCGTTACTTTAGAAATCGTATTTGTATCAAAAGGACGAAAAGAATCTATTAATGCAATCGGAACAATAGGACACTTCGCTTTCGTAGCTGATTTAAAGCTTCCTCCTTTAAAGTTGCCAATTTTATTTCCAGCTTTTGAACGTGTACCCTCTGCAAATATTAAGTAATTTTTTCCTGACTTCACTTCTTCCGACACATTGATTATGACCTGCATTGCTTGACGTACGTCCTCACGATCAATCATATATGCCTTCATACATGCAAATACTTGTTTTAAAAATGGAATATCTCTAATTTCTTTCTTTGCTACAACAGAAAATGGCTTTGGACAAGCTTCCAAAATAGCTAATACATCATATAATCCTTGGTGATTTGGAAAAAACATGAATCCATTTTCCTTTGGCAGATTTTCCACCCCATGTACATCAATGTGTACGTTGCCACCTTTGTTTGCTCTGTATACTATCCATTTTAAAAATGCACTATGTTCTTCTATACTGTACTTATCTGCATGTGATGCTCTATAACATAATTTACACCACATATACGGCACAAGTAATATATTCCGTAAAACCATCAGTAGAATTCTCTTCATCGTATCTTATCCTCATACAAATTTTTCCCTTTACTATCAATTACCACAATTACTGGAAAATCTTTCACTTCTAGCTTGTGAATTGCTTCTGTACCCAAATCTTCATATGCGATTACCTCACAACTTACAATACACTTTGATAGCAATGCTCCAGCTCCCCCTACTGCTGCAAAGTATACTGCTTTATTTCTGACTATTGCATCGATTACTTCTTGTGAACGCTTTCCTTTTCCTATCATTGCTCCTAAACCTAAATCCAAAAGCAAAGGTGTATATTTGTCCATTCTGCTAGCAGTTGTAGGTCCTGCGGAACCTATAGGACGACCTTCTCTAGCTGGGGATGGTCCCATATAATAAATCATCTGTCCTTCTATCTCAAAAGGCAGAGGCTTTCCTTCCTTTAAAGCCTCATCCATTCTTTTATGTGCTGCATCTCTCGCTGTATAAATTGTACCTGTTAAATAAACATAATCTCCAGAATTTAAAGATTCTGCCTCTTCCTTTGTTATTGGAGCATGAAAATACTTTTCCATCTTATAGACCCTCTCTTTTCCTTAAATCTCTCGTATTGCATGCCTGTTTACATGACAACAAATGTTAACAGCTACAGGTAATCCAGCAATATGCGTTGCATATGTATTGATATGAACTGCCAATGCTGTCGTTACACCGCCCAGTCCACCAGGTCCTATACCTAAGTCATTAATTTTTTTCAAAAGTTCTTCTTCCAACTCTCTAACATAAGGAATTTCTGAATGCTTACCAACTTCTCGAGTCAATGCCTCTTTTGCCATCAATGTACATTTTTCAAAAGTTCCTCCGATTCCTACTCCTACTACCATAGGAGGACACGCATTAGGTCCTGCATCTTTCACAGCTGTCAATACAGCATTCTTTACACCTTCGATTCCTTCTGCGGGTTTTAGCATAAATACACGACTCATATTTTCACTGCCAAATCCTTTTGGAGCAACTTTAATCTTTATTTTATCGCCAGAAACTATTTTTGTATGCAATACTGCTGGTGTGTTATCCTTTGTATTTTCACGGAGTAATGGGTCTGACACAACAGATTTTCTTAAAAACCCTTCAATATATCCCTGTCTAACCCCCTCATTGACTGCAGCCTCTAAATCTCCTCCTACAAAATGCACATCCTGACCTATCTCCAAAAATACTACTGCCATACCAGTATCCTGACAAATTGGGATCATATCCTCTGCTGCAATTTTTAGATTTTCTTGAAGTTGGGATAAAATCTGTTTTCCTAGGGGAGATTTTTCTTTCTCCTCTGCTTGTTGTATAGATATTTGCATATCCTTAGAAAGAAAATGATTTGCTTCTATACACATTTCTTTTACATTCTTAGTAATTTCTCCTACATCAATTGTTCGAATCATATTACCTCCTAATAGGAGCTCCACATCAGAATCGCTCTGATATGAAGCTCCTATTCCATTTCTACTGTTCTGTTTGCTGCTCTTCTACGATTTCAATTTCTTCCCCATCGATTTCTGCAGATGCCTTTCTTACTTTTGCAACACTTGCAACTTTCTCATTCTCTGGAAGATTGATTAATTTTACACCAGATGTAACACGTCCATATACAGAAATATCCGAACATGCCATACGAATTACAATTCCCTCTGTATTTATAATCATAATTTCACTGTCTTCATCTACAGCTTTCATACCTACAACATTACCTGTTTTTTCCGTAATCTTATAGCATTTTACACCTTTTCCACCTCGATTTTGTCGAGTGAATTCGTCCATTTGTGTTCGTTTACCCATTCCCTTTTCAGAAACGATTAACAAATCACTTCCCTGACTACTAATTTGCATTCCAATGACCTCATCATTGTCACTTAAATTCATACCACGGACTCCCATGGACACTCTACCTGTTGCACGTACATCTTTTTCACTGAAACGAATGCACATACCATATTTAGTTACAAGGATAACATCATCTTTATCATCTGTAATCTTAACTTCTATCAATTTATCATCTTCACGAAGTGAAATTGCCGCTAAACCTGTTTTTCGAACATTTGCATAATCTGTAACTGGCGTTTTCTTCACAAGACCTTTTTCGGTTGCCATGAATAAGAAATTATTATCTTCATACTCCCGAATTGGGATAATAGCAGTAATTTTTTCCTCTGGCATTAATTGAAGCAAGTTAATAATTGCTGTTCCTCTAGCTGTTCTTCCAGCTTCTGGAATTTCGTATCCCTTTAATCTGTATACACGCCCCATGTTGGTAAAGAACATAATATAGTGATGTGAAGTTGTAATAAATAGTTCCTCGATATAGTCATCTTCTATTGTCTGCATACCTTTGATACCTTTTCCACCTCTATTTTGGCTCTTAAAGGTATCCATAGACATTCTCTTGATATATCCTAATTTTGTCATTGTAATTACAACATTCTCTTTTGGAATCAAGTCTTCCATGGAAATGTCATATTCATCAAATCCTATAGATGTTCTTCTCTCATCTCCATATTTATCTGAGATTATTAGAATTTCTTTACGAATCACACCAAGCAAAAGAGCTCTATCTGCTAAAATTGCTTTCAATTCGTTAATTTTCTTCATTAACTCCTCGTATTCTGCTTCTAACTTTTCTCTCTCTAAACCAGTTAATGCTCTTAGACGCATATCTACGATTGCTTGTGCTTGAACTTCTGATAATTCAAATCTAGCAATTAATTCTGATTTAGCAGCCTGTACATTTTCAGAACCACGAATAATTTTAATAACTTCGTCAATATTATCTAATGCAATTAATAATCCCTGTAAGATATGCGCTCTCTCTTCTGCTTTATTTAACTCATACCTTGTTCTTCTTGTAACGACTTCTTCTTGATGTTTTAAGTAATATTTTAACATATCTAGAATATTCATTACTTTTGGTTCATTATTCACCAATGCAAGCATAATCACTCCAAAAGTATCTTGCAATTGTGTATGTTTATAAAGCTGATTCAAGAGAACTGTTGGATTAATATCTCTTCTTAGTTCAATACAAATACGCATACCCTCTCTACTAGATTGGTCACTAAGCTCTGTGATTCCTTCAATTTTCTTATCACGAACTAATTCTGCAATCTTTTCGATAAGGCGTGCCTTATTCACCATGTATGGAAGCTCTGTTACAATAATACGATTTTTTCCATTTGCCATTGGTTCAATATTCGTAACTGCTCGAACTCGAATCTTTCCTCTTCCAGTACGATACGCTTCTTCAATTCCCCTAGTTCCTAATATCTCTGCTCCTGTAGGAAAATCTGGACCTTTTACAATCTGTAAAATATCCTCAATCTTTGTTTCTTTTTCTCCATCTATTTGATCATCAATAATCTTTACTACGGCACCAATCACCTCACGTAAGTTGTGTGGTGGAATATTGGTAGCCATACCTACGGCAATACCTGATGTTCCATTTACTAAAAGATTTGGGAATCTTGCAGGTAATACAACTGGTTCTCGTTCTGTTTCATCAAAGTTTGGTGCAAAATCTACAGTGTCTTTATTAATATCTGCAGTCAGCTCCATAGAGATTTTACTTAAACGTGCCTCTGTATAACGCATCGCCGCTGCACCATCTCCATCTACAGAACCAAAGTTTCCATGCCCATCCACGAGAGGATATCTTGTAGACCACTCCTGTGCCAAATTAACAAGTGCACCATAAATAGAGCTATCCCCATGTGGATGATATTTACCCATAGTATCTCCCACGATACGTGCACATTTACGATGTGGTTTATCTGGACCATTATTCAGTTCAATCATTGAATACAGGATTCTTCTTTGTACTGGCTTTAACCCATCCCTTACATCTGGCAAAGCACGGGATGCGATAACGCTCATCGCATAGTCGATATAAGATGTTTCCATCGTCTTTTTCAAATCGACCTCATGAACCTTATCAAAAATATTATCTTCCATGTTCCTTCTCCTTTAATTACATTTCCAAAGTACTGACAGCTTACTCTTACATGCTGTTTACACTAGATATCTAGATTTTTTACGTATTTTGCGTTCTCCTCGATAAACTCTCTTCTAGGCTCTACCTTGTCACCCATCAAAGTAGTAAATGTCAAATCTAATTCGGAGGAGGTTTCCTCATCCATTGTTACACGAAGTAATACTCTATGTTCTGGATCCATTGTTGTTTCCCACAATTGGTCTGCGTCCATTTCACCCAATCCTTTATAACGCTGTATCTTATTGTTGCCATCTCTTCCAACTTCTACAAGAATATTGTTAAGCTCTTCATCACTGTATGCATACCATACTTTTTTATTTTTTTCCAACTTATACAATGGTGGTTGTGCAAGATATACATATCCTTGCTTTATAAGTTCTGGCATAAACCGATATAAAAATGTCAAAAGCAATGTACTGATATGTGCTCCATCCACGTCGGCATCTGTCATAATAATAATTTTATGATATCTTAACTTTGAAATATCAAAATCTTCATGAATTCCTGTTCCAAATGCAGTAATCATTGCTTTAATCTCTGCATTTGCATAAATCTTATCTAATCTTGCTTTCTCTACATTCAAAATTTTTCCACGAAGAGGTAAAATCGCCTGCGTTGCACGATCTCTCGCTGTCTTAGCAGAACCTCCAGCCGAATCTCCCTCAACGATATAAATCTCACAGTTTTTTGGATCTTTATCCGAACAGTCCGCAAGCTTTCCTGGTAATGACATTCCTTCTAAGGCAGATTTTCTTCTTGTTAAATCTCTCGCTTTTCTAGCAGCTTCTCTCGCACGCTGTGCCATAACAGACTTCTCAACTGTAAGTTTTGCAACATTTGGATTTTGTTCTAAGAAAATCTCCAGTTGGTTACTTACTACATTATCCACTGCACCTCTGGCTTCACTATTTCCAAGCTTTTGCTTTGTCTGTCCTTCAAACTGTGGGTCTTCAATTTTTACACTAATAATTGCAGTCAAACCTTCTCGAATATCTTCTCCTGAAAGATTTGGCTCATTATCTTTTAATAAACGATTCTTACGTGCATAATCATTTAATGTTTTTGTAAGAGCATTTCTAAATCCCATTACATGTGTACCACCCTCAGGTGTTGTAATATTATTTACAAATCCATACGTATTGTCGCTATATGAATCGTTATGCTGCATCGCAACTTCCACGAATACACCGTCCTTAGAGCCTTCACAATAAATAATCTGCTCATATAATGGTGTTTTGCTTCGGTTTAGATAGCTGACAAACTCCTTAATACCACCTTCGTAGTGAAATACATTTTTTTTCTCTTCTTCCACTCTTAAATCTTCTAGTTCAATACGCAATCCTTTTGTCAAGAACGCCATCTCACGAAATCTTTGTTTTAAAACCTCATAATCAAAAACAGTTTCTTCAAAAATTTCCCCATCTGGTAAAAATGTTACTTTTGTCCCTGTTTTCTCTAATTCACACTCTCCAACTATCTTTAACGAATAAACTGCATTTCCTTTTTCGTAACGCTGCTTATAAATCTTGCCATCCTTGTAAATCTCCACCTCTAACCACACAGATAGTGCATTTACAACAGATGCACCAACACCATGAAGACCACCTGATACTTTGTAGCCTCCACCGCCAAACTTACCACCTGCATGAAGAATTGTGAAAACTACCTCTACAGCTGGAAGCCCTGCTTTATGATTAATTCCAACTGGGATTCCTCGTCCATTATCAACTACTGTTATAGAGTTATCTGGATTGATACTTACACAAATGGTATCGCAATGCCCTGCCAAAGCCTCGTCTACTGCGTTATCTACGATTTCATATACCAGATGATGAAGTCCTCTTGAAGAAGTGCTTCCAATATACATTCCTGGTCTTTTTCTTACAGCCTCTAGACCTTCTAATATTTGGATTTGATCCGCTCCATATTCAGCATCAAATTCAGTACCTGTTGCACCCATTTACAAACCTCCTAGTTTTCTTTCGTTACTACTCCATTCTTTACGTGGAATATTTTGTTAATAGAAAATCGATGATTTACAAATTCATCTAATCCAGTACATGTAATCACTGTCTGTATATCATGAATACTGTCTAATAAATAGTTTTGCCTATGTTTGTCCAGTTCAGACAACACATCATCCAATAATAATACTGGTGTATCATGAATCGTACGTTTTACCAGTTCTATCTCTGATAATTTTAACGATAAGGCAGCAGTCCTCTGCTGCCCCTGAGAACCAAATCTTCTCACATCTAAATTGCCCGACAAAAAACACAGGTCATCCCTGTGTGGACCAACCGATGTACTTTTCATTCGAATATCACGTTCCCGATTCTTTCTTAGAGCCTCTTCCAGTGAAAGATTGCCTATACTTGATTCATAACTCAATTCAATCTTTTCTCGCCCTCCAGTAAGCTTTGCATGAATGTCTGCGATAATGGAATTGACTTGTTCTATAAACTTTTTTCGACTTTCTATCACCTTCGTGCCATATTCGGCCAGCTGCATATCCCAAATGTCTAACGTTTCAGGTAAGTGATCCTGCTTATACAAATCCTTCAATAATGTATTTCTCTGTTGAATAATTCGATTGTAATTTGATAAATTACTCAGATACACTCTATCCAGCTGTGACAGTTCCAAATCAATAAATCTTCTTCTGCCAGATGGTCCATCTTTAATAATATTCAAATCTTCTGGTGAAAAAAATACAAAATGTATAATCCCAAATAGCTCACTTGCTTTACGAATAGGGACTTTATTCACTGCGATTCCCTTCGGACTATTTTTTTTCAAATGCATGTCAATCTGAAACTCTATGCCTCGTTTTTCTATAATAGTTTCAAGATGAGCTTCTTCCTGTCCAAATAAAATCAAATCCCTGTCTTTCGTACCTCTATGTGACTTGGTTGTACCTGATAAATACAGAGCTTCTAAAATATTGGTTTTCCCCTGTGCGTTATCACCATATAAAATATTGGTCTTGGAATCAAATTCCATATTTAACAGGTCATAATTTCTGTAATTTTTAAGTTTTAAAGATTTGATAACCATAATTTCTCCATCTGCGTATTATCATTTTACACGTTTTTGAGCTATTTTTCAATTTTTATTTCTTCTCCATCAAAAGCTACGATATCTCCATCGTATAACTTTCGACCTCTACGTGTTTCTACCTCACCATTTACTGAAACAAAACCTTGTTGAATAAAATCCTTTGCTTCTACTCCAGATTCCGCCAAACCAGATGCCTTTAACGCCTGTCCCAATTTGATAAACTCATCCGTTTCTCTTAATTTAATTGTTTCCATAATTTCCCCTCTTTCTATGCTGCTGCATTAAAATTTACTGGAAGAATCAAATAAATATAGCTCTGCTCTTCATCCTTAATAAAGCAAGGAGCTTTTGCATTCATAAAATATAAGTCCACTTCTTCATCATCTATTACACGAAGGGCATCAATTAAGAACTTAGGATTAAATCCAATCAGTAAATCTTTCCCTTCTTTTGTAATGTATATTGTTTCATCCATTGTACCAATCTGAGATTTTATTTTTAATTCCATTGCATCATCTGTAATGTTGATGATAATAGGTTTTTTATCTCCTTCTTTAATTAACAATGTTGCTCTGTCGATACAATTTAGCAGTTCTTTTTTATTAATTCGTACCTTTGTTTCATAATCACTAGATAACATCTGATCAATTTTAAAGTAATCACCTTCAATTAAACGTGAAACGACAACTGTTTGATCAAACTCAAATACAATATGATTGTTTGTGAAAAAAATATCAACTAATGCATCTGACTCTCCACCAATGATTTTACTAATCTCTTGAAGTGTTTTTCCAGGTACAATAACCTTCTTAGGCTCATAAGATTCCTTCAATTCTATCTTACGAATTGATATTCTATGACCATCTAGTGTGACAACTTTAAGAATATTACCATCAATTTCAAACAATTCACCTGTCATCATCTTATTTGTATCGTTATCTGCGATGGAGAAAATTGTCTGACGAATCACTTCTTTTAGTGTGAATTCTGTGACAGTAACACAATCAATTTTTTCAATACTAGGAAGATATGAAAAGTCTTCTCCAGAATGTGCAGCAATATTAAATTTAGCTTTTTCACAAGTAATCAAAGCTTGGTGATTGGAATCTGTTTCTATAGTCACATCATTATCTGGTAATTTACGAACAATTTCAGAAAAAATTCTTGCATTTAAGGCAATAATACCTCTTTCTTGAATTTCCCCTTCTATTTTTGTTTCGATACCTAATTCCATATCGTTTGCTGTCAACTTAATAATGTCAGTAGATGCATCAACTAGAATACATTCTAAAATAGGCATTGTTGTTTTCGAAGGAACTGCTTTAGATACGATACTAACACCTTTTACTAAGTTCGATTTTTTACATATGATTTTCATTGTTAATAATCTCCTTTCAGAAATAGAAATGTTGTTAAAAGTGGAAAACTTTCAGCAGCCCTTTTATATAAAGAGAAATAAAAAAGTTTTCCGCCGTAATCGTAGTAGGGGCTGTGGATATGTTAATAAGTGGTTAGAAGCCTTGTAAACAAAGGAGTTTCTAGTACTAATAAGTGTGTAGAAATGAGAGGGAAAACAATGGGACAGTGTAGGTATAACTTTCCACGTCCCATTGAGAAATAAAATTATTAACATGTTAATCCACATAGTTTCCACAGATTTATCCACAGTGTATTGTTGTTATTTTAGATAGGGTTAATTTTCTTTTTGATAATGTTTACAGTATTGTTTAAAGCTTCATCTGTCTTCATATCATTTTCAATTTTCTTAACTCCATGACTAACGGAAGCATGGTCCTTACCGCCAAGAATAATTCCAATGGTTTTCAATGGAGTTTCTGTCATCTTTCTGCATAAAAACATGACAATTTGGCGAGGTAAAACAATTTCTGCATTTCGTTTTTTGCCTTTGAGTTCAGAAATAGGAATATTAAAGTGTTCAGAAACAACTTCAATAATTAACTCAGGCGTAATTTCTCTGGCATTATCAGGAGAAATCATATCTTTTAGTGCATCGGCAGCAAGTGGAATATCAATAGATTTGTTTTCCAAATTTGCCATTGCTATTAATTTATTTAAAGAGCCTTCCAATTCTCGAATGTTTGATTTTATATTATTTGCAATATATTGCATGACATCGTTTGGAATGTGGTATCTCTCTAACCCATCTAATTCTACTTTTTTTTGTAAAATTGCCATTCTTGTTTCGTAGTCAGGAGAGGAGATGTCCGCAATTAATCCCCATTCAAAGCGAGTACGCAGACGAGCTTCCAAAGTTTCAATGTCTTTTGGGGGTTTATCACTGGAAATGATAATCTGTTTTCCAGACACATGCAGATGATTGAATGTGTGGAAAAATTCTTCCTGCGTACTTTCTTTTCCAATAATAAATTGAATATCGTCAATTAAAAGTACATCATTATTTCTATATTTTTCACGAAACGTTGTCATCGCAAGTTCATTTCCATTTTTACCTATTTTCAAAGCATCGATTAGTTCATTCGTAAAAGTTTCACTGGTAACATAAAGAACCTTTTTTGTAGGATCATTTTCAAGTATAAAATGGGCAATGGAGTGCATTAAGTGGGTTTTTCCAAGCCCAACACCTCCATATAAAAATAGTGGATTATAAATTTCCCCTGGTGATTCCGCAACAGCAAGGGATGCTGCATGGGCAAAATTGTTATTGCTGCCCACAACAAAAGTATCAAATGTATATTTTGGATTCAGGTTAGCCTGTTCAAAAAGTGCATTTGATTTTTGTTTCTTTACAGCGATATCTTTTTTTTCTTGTATGACAAGGTGATCGTCAGTGACAAAGGATACTTCGTATTCAAAACCCGTTACCTCTGCTATACAAACTTTAAAGGGCAGCAGGTATTTTTCTTCAATATGTTCAAGACTTGCACGTAATTTAACTAAAATATATACGGTATCATCAGTAACCTCATAAACTGTCAGTGGTGCAATCCACGTATTATATGAGATGTTAGATGAGCAATATTCTAGTTTCATCTTATTCAGGATTTGCGTCCAGTTTTCTTCTACAATATTCATCAATCGTAACTCCTAATCAATATAATTGAGAGATAAGCAGAGTATCTCAAGTACATTCTACATCAAAATGTGGATATAAGCAATGTCAAAATAAATTAAGTACACAGGGTGTGGAAAACTTTGTTGATAATGTGGAAAACTTTGTTAACATTGAAAAAGCCTTATACTTGAGCAAAAAAAAGAATATAAAAAACTTTTCTACATGTTCTCAACGCAAAAAAGTGTAGTTATCTACAGAAATTTTTTTGTTTATCCACAAATTTGGATAAAGTTTTCAACAATTTGTGGATAACTGGTAAAATCTAACCTAGATATTGTTGTAAAAAATGTAGATAATGTGTAAACATTAAATAGTTTCTCACAATAGAGCTGAAAATAAAAGAAAAGTAAGAAACAGAAAAATGACGAGAATTGTCGATAAGTATGTGAATAAAATTTGAATAACTAAAAAGAAATCAACATAAGGCAAAAAAAATATGAGAAACAAAAAATTTAAAAAGATATCTGTGGAAAACTATAAATACGATAAAATCTGTTGTTTTACTTGACTTTAAGGCTTTTTTTGAATATAATTAAGAGCAGTGTCTTGTTGTGTGATAGTAGATGTCGTAGTAAACACTATATATAGTAAGGACACAAGAATAAAAGGCAGATATTGTAAATACTTTATGATAAGTATCTCAGTGTAAGGGAGGTGTATGTGGAATGAAGATGACATTTCAGCCAAAAAAGAGATCAAGATCTAAGGTGCATGGTTTTAGAGCAAGAATGAGCACAGCAGGTGGAAGAAAGGTTTTAGCTGCTAGAAGAGCAAAAGGAAGAAAAAAATTATCAGCGTAGGCCGCATATATGTGGCCTTTTCTTCTATTAAAAAAGAGGTTATCAATGAAATATTCTGAATCTTTAAAGAAAAATAAAGATTTTCAAATAGTTTATAAGAATGGAAAATCACTTGCGAATAAATACTTAGTCTTATATGTGAGAGAAAATGGATTGGAAAAAAATCGACTAGGTATTTCTGTTAGTAAAAAGGTTGGAAACAGTGTTGTTAGACATCATTTAACAAGGCTGATTCGAGAAAGTTATCGACTTCAAGAAGAGCATTTTCAAAGTGGATTTGATTTAGTGGTTGTAGTTAGAGTTGGTGCGAAAGATAAAGGTTTTCACGACATACAAAGTGCACTTATCCACTTGGGAAAACTTCACAATATATATAATTAAGGGAAGTGACGCAGATGAAACATATTTTAATAGGGGCAATACGATTCTATCAAAAATATTTATCTGGTTTGAAGACAAGGTATCATTGTATTTATACGCCTACATGTTCCCAGTATGGGATCGAAGCTATACAAAAATATGGTGCTTTCAAGGGGGGAGCCTTGACTGTCTGGAGGATTCTGCGGTGCAATCCATTTGCAAAAGGCGGATATGATCCCGTACCTTAAGGAGGATAAACAATGGATTATGGTATGATTGTTTCAACAACGGCAGATTGGCCGATTGTGGGACAGATTGCATGGGTATTTGGACAGATTATGAATGCAATCTATAATTTTCTGAATTTATTTGGAATTCAAAACATTGGAATTTGTATTATTTTGTTTACAATTATTGTGTATACATTGATGATTCCTTTGACAGTAAAACAGCAGAAATTCTCAAAAATGCAATCAGTAATGATGCCTGAGATTCAGAAATTACAGAAAAAATATGAAGGAAAAAGAGATCAAGCATCTATGTTAAAGATGCAGGAGGAACAAAGATTAATTTATGAAAAGTATGGAAGTTCTCCTGTAGGTGGTTGTTTGCCACTTTTAATTCAGATGCCAATTTTGTTTGCCTTGTATCCTGTAATTCAGGAAGTTCCTAGGTATGTTGCTGGTATTCGTGATATCTATATGCCGTTAGTAAATCATATTATGGAAACTCCAGGGTACCAGAAAGTTTTGGAGGCAATTGGATCGGCAAGTCCTGTATTTATGTCACCAAGTAAGTATGATTATACGCAGGCAAGTACATTAGTTAGAGTATTATATAAATTTCAAGATTCTACATGGGATACGTTGTTAGATAAGTTGCCATCTTTGGATACAGCAGTTGTAAACCAAGCAACAGAGACAATGAGCCATTTAAATAGTTTTTTAGGCATCAACATTGGGGAAGCTCCTATGACGATGTTAATGCAAGCTTTGGAAAATTTCTCCGTTATGGGAATTGTTCTTGCTGTAATTATTCCAATTATGGCGGGATTATCTCAGTTTATTAGTGTAAAATTATCACCACAGCCATCTTCTAATACGGATATGGCAGATAATCCAATGGCAAATTCTATGAAAACTATGACATATGTGATGCCATTATTCTCTGTATTTATGGGATTTTCACTTCCAGCAGGTCTTGGACTTTATTGGGCTGTAAGTGCATTGGTAAGATGTGTTCAACAAGTGTTAATAAACAAATATTTGAGTAAAAAGACAGTAGAAGATTTGATAGAGGAAAATCGTAAAAAAGCTGCTAAAAAACGTGAAAAACATGGGGTTCCAGCACAGGAAATTAACCGTATGGCTACTGCAAATACAAAAAATGTAGTAGAAAAGAAGGTTGAAGTTTCACAAAAAGAGAAAGAAGAAAAATTGGAGAAAGCAAAACAGACAGGGAATACTGCAAAGCCAGGAAGCCTTGCTGCAAAAGCAAATCTTGTAAGTAGATATAACAATGCACAGGATCGTGCAAAAGTCAAAGGTGAGAGTAAAGAATAGGGAATCTTAGAAAGGATGGGGTCACAATGAATGGTAGTATTAGAGTATCAGCAAAAACAGTGGATGATGCAATTACGGAAGCATTGATTCAATTAGGTGTTACCAGTGATCGATTAGAATATAAGGTCATAGAAAAAGGGAGTTTGGGATTTCTAGGAATTGGAATGAAACAAGCCGTTATTGAAGCATGGAAAAAAGAAGAGCCAGTAGAAGAGATTGAAGAACCAAAATCCGTATCTGTGGAAACCAAGGAAGAGAAAGAGCTTACCGAGGTTAGTAAAGTGGGACAAGATAAAGTTTCTGAGGATACCATTCAAGCAGTGGAATCCTTCTTAAAAGATACCCTAAAAGCAATGGGAATGGATGTGGAGATTACTTCTGAGATAGATGAAGAAGGTGCATTGAACATAGATATGAAGGGTGACAATATGGGTATTTTGATAGGGAAGAGAGGTCAAACTTTGGATTCCCTTCAGTATCTAGCAAATCGAGTAGCAAATAAATATCAGGATAGCTATGTTCGTGTGAAATTAGATACAGAAAATTACAGAGCTAGAAGAGAAGAAACCTTAAGAAAGCTTGCTAAAAATATTGCATCTAAAGTAAAGAGAACAAGAAGAGCTGTGTCATTAGAACCAATGAATCCATACGAAAGAAGGATTATTCATGCTGCATTGCAGTCTGATCCACAGATTACAACCCATAGTGAAGGGGAAGAACCATATCGAAAGGTTGTCATCGCATTAAAAAGATAATAAGTGAAACATTTATATTGGAGCGAAAGAGGACGTTTTACGCTTCACGGATGCTTTCGTGAAGTGTTAAGACGTCCTTTGAGATTTTAAGAGGTGGAGAATGAAGAAAGATACGATTGCTGCAATATCCACAGGTATGACAAATTCAGGAATTGGAATTGTACGAATCAGTGGAGAAGAAGCATTTGACATTATAGATAAAATATATAAAGGGAAAAAACAGCCCTCTACAGTAGAATCCCATACAATACACTATGGATTTATTGTAGATGAAGAGCATACGGTTGATGAGGTTTTAGTGAGTGTTTTACATGCACCAAGAACATTTACAGGAGAGAATACAGTAGAAATCAATTGTCATGGTGGAACTTATGTAGTAAAGAAGGTTTTAGAAACAGTCATTAAATATGGAGCAAGACCAGCTGAGCCAGGTGAGTTTACAAAGAGAGCATTTTTAAACGGGAAGATGGATTTATCACAGGCAGAGGCTGTTATTGATGTTATACAGGCACAGAGTGAATATGCCCTACAAAGTTCTGTTAGTCAGTTACAGGGGAGTGTAAAGCATAAAATACAAGCTATCAGGGAAAAGATTTTATATCATACAGCCTTTATTGAAACAGCATTGGATGACCCTGAACATATTAGTGTAGATGGGTATGGAGATACATTATATCAGGCTGTAGAAGAAGTATTAGAAGAAATCAAGCTTTTAATTCGTTCATCAGATGATGGAAGAATATTGAAAGAAGGAATTCAAACAGTTATTGTTGGGAAACCAAATGCAGGGAAGTCTTCCCTTCTAAATGTGTTATCAGGACATGATAGAGCGATAGTAACCGATATTGCAGGTACAACAAGAGATATTTTGGAAGAGCAAATCCAATTACAAGGATTAAGTTTAAATATCATTGATACAGCAGGAATTAGAGAAACAGAGGATATTATAGAGCGAATGGGCGTAGAGAGGGCAAAAGAGTACGCAAATAGAGCAGATTTAGTTATATGGGTTATAGATGCTTCCTGTCCATTCGATGAAAGTGATGAAGAGATTTTAGAGCTTATTTCAGATAAGAAATCAGTAATTCTGTTGAATAAAATTGATTTGAATGTTATGACTTCAAAAGAGTATTTATTGTGTAAATTAAATTCGTTGTCTGATAATTCTAATGAGTTGGAAATTCCGATTATTGAAATTTCTGTAAAAGAAGAGAGGGGAATTTCTGAATTAGAGGAAGTAATACAACACATGTTTTTTGAAGGTGAAATCTCTTTTAATGATGAAGTTTATATTACAAATATCAGGCAAAAGGCAGCATTACAGGCAGCAGAAGAGAGTTTAGTAAGAGTGATGGAAAGTATTGAGAATCAGATGCCAGAGGATTTTTATTCTATTGATTTAATGGATGCGTATGAATCTCTTGGTAATATTACAGGTGAGACGATAGGAGAAGATTTAGTAAATGAAATATTCAGCAAATTCTGTATGGGAAAATAAAGATGAATATGATGTAATTGTTATAGGTGCAGGGCATGCAGGATGTGAAGCAGCACTTGCATGTGCCAGACTAGGGTTTCGTACACTCGTATTTACAGTGAGTGTCGATAGTATTGCATTGATGCCATGTAACCCTAATATAGGTGGAAGCTCTAAGGGACATCTTGTAAAGGAAGTGGATGCTCTTGGAGGAGAGATGGGGAAAGTTATTGACCAAACATTTATTCAATCTAAAATGTTGAATCAGTCTAAGGGACCAGCTGTGCATTCACTTCGAGCACAGGCAGATAAGGCAAGTTATAGCAGGGTAATGAGAAATGTTTTGGAAAATCAAGAGAATCTGGAAATCAAACAGATGGAAGTAACAGAGCTTCTAACAGAGGATGTTTTACAAGGGGATGAGGTAAGAAAGAGAATTATAGGGGTTAGAACCTATTCAGGAGCTGTATATTCCTGTCAGGCTGTTGTTTTGTGTACAGGAACGTATTTAAAATCACGTTGTATTTATGGAGATGTCAGCACACAAACAGGACCAAATGGCTTACAGTCGGCAAATTATTTGACAGAGAGTTTACAGCAATTAGGTATTTCCATGTATCGCTTTAAAACAGGAACACCTGCAAGAATTGATAAAAGAAGCATTGACTTTACAAAAATGGAAGAGCAAAAGGGTGATGAAAAGATTGTGCCATTTTCATTTACAACAAATCCAGAAGACGTGCAAATAGATCAGGTTTCTTGTTGGCTCACATACACAAATGAAAGAACGCATCAGATTATTAGAGATAATTTAGACCGTTCTCCATTGTATTCTGGAATGATTGAAGGTACAGGTCCTAGATATTGTCCTTCGATAGAGGATAAAGTGGTTAAATTTGCAGATAAAAATAGACATCAAGTATTTATAGAGCCAGAAGGTCTTGATACGAATGAGATGTATGTTGGAGGTATGTCAAGCTCTTTGCCTGAAGATGTACAGTATGAAATGTATCGCAGTGTACCAGGGCTTGAAAATGCAAAAATTATTAGGAATGCCTATGCGATTGAATATGATTGCATAGATGCACGTCAGTTAAAGAGTACATTGGAATTTAAGTCAGTAGATGGATTGTTTAGTGGTGGTCAATTTAATGGAAGTTCAGGTTATGAAGAGGCAGCAGCACAAGGATTGGTTGCAGGAATCAATGCAGCTAGAAAGCTTCAGGGAAAAGAGGGCATTGTCATTGACCGTTCAGAGGGTTATATTGGTGTTCTAATAGATGATTTGGTGACAAAAGAAAGTCGTGAACCTTATAGAATGATGACATCAAGAGCGGAGTATAGGCTTTTATTAAGACAGGATAATGCAGATTTAAGACTTACAAAATTAGGGCATGAAGTAGGGTTAATTGAAGAAGAGAGGTATCAAAACCTTTTAGAAAAAGAACAGCAGATTCAACAGGAAATTGAACGTGTGGAAAGTGTATATGTTGGAAATACGCAAGAGGTACAAGAATTATTAAAAGAGTTTGGAAGTACACCACTGGTTTCAGGAGCCTCTCTAGCCGATTTAATTCGTCGCCCAGAGCTTAGCTATGAATTATTAGCCCCAATTGATAAAAGTCGCCCTAAATTGCGAGAGGATGTCATTGAACAGGTAAATATAAATATCAAATATGCGGGATACATTAAAAGACAACAAAAACAGGTAGAGCAGTTTAAAAAATTAGAAAAGAAAAAGATACCGTCAGATATTAATTATGAAGAGGTTCAGAGCTTGCGTATTGAAGCAAAGCAGAAGTTATCACAGATACGACCAGCATCTATTGGACAGGCATCTAGAATATCAGGAGTTTCTCCAGCAGATATATCTGTACTATTGGTATATTTGGAAGGAAGAGGAAAGTAAAGATATGGAAAATAGATTTGAGCAGCAGTTAAGTCAATTAGAACTTACATTAACAGAGAAGCAAAAAGAACAGTTTAATCAATATTATGAGCTTTTGGTAGAATGGAATAAAGTCATGAATCTGACAGGGATTACAGATTACGACGAAGTAAATGAAAAGCATTTTGTAGATAGTGTAGCCATTGTAAAGGCAATAGATTTAAATGAAATTAACAAAGTGATTGATATAGGAACAGGTGCAGGATTTCCAGGAATACCATTAAAAATCATGTTTCCACATTTAAATATTGTGTTATTGGATTCATTAAAAAAGCGAATTAGTTTTTTGGATGAAGTGATTAAAGTATTAGGCTTAGAGGGAATAAAAACTCTTCATGGAAGAGCTGAGGATTATGCACAAAAAGCAGAATATAGGGAAATGTTTGATCTATGCGTTTCAAGAGCAGTTGCAAATCTTTCAACATTAAGTGAATATTGTTTGCCATATATTAGAGAAGATGGATATTTTATTCCTTATAAATCAGGGACGATTGAAGAAGAGCTAAAAGCTTCAGAAAAGGCTGTGAAAATTTTAGGTGGAAAAATTGAAAAAACTGTAAAGTTTCATCTGCCAGATACAGAGATAGGTCGTTCTTTTGTAAGAATCAAAAAAATTGCTAAAACTAATAAAAAGTATCCTAGAAAAGCTGGTTTACCATCAAAAGAACCTATCCAGTAAAAAATGTAAATAAAAGTTATTCACTAACAAAGAAGAGTTATCCACAATATTATGTGGATAACTCTTCGCTATTGTTGATATCAAATAAAATTTCTACTTGTTCTACAAATTTCTCTGGCATTTCTATATGTGGTAAATACTTTGTATGATCTATACCTATAATTTCAATGGATGGCATATAGTTTTGATATTGATCAGCAATAAGTTCAAATTCTGGATTATTATTTCCCACAATAATAAAAATACTGTTATCAATATGATTTAGTGCATATAGAGTATTCGCATTTGTATATCGTGATTTTATACTAGCAAATAAATATTTTCCAGATGTTTTATCCCTATGTGATGATTCAAAACAAGTGGATACAAGATGCTCGTCTACCAATTCTTCATTATAAAAATAATGAGAACGAAGTGATTTCTCAATAGTTTTTTTATTGATAAGCATGTTGTATAGGAAAGTACCTAATATAGGAAGCTCGATTAATTGTTGCAGCATCTTAGTTTGTTTTGTAGGAATTTTTGCTAAATCTACTAAATCATTTGGATTAATTAAAATTACTCGGTTTATAATTGAATTATTATTGGCACATGCCATTAATACAAAACTACAAGACCTACCAACAGTTATTACATCTGTTTTTTCTGAAATAACATGCTTAATAAAGTTTGTAATAAGCTGTACATATAGATAATTCGTATATGTAAAATGTGGTTTGTCAGAGCAGCCACAACCTAACAAATCCAGAGTATATACTGTATTTGTCTTAGCTAAATCGGAAACGATTTTATTCCACTCAGCAGAGGAGCTACACACATTTAAATCATGAATGAGAAGAATTGGGGAACCTTTTCCATATTTGTGATAACAAATACGTCCAAATCTCCATTCATAATATAAGCTGTTTTCGTTATAAAGTTTATCATCCTTGTTTGAAAGATAATTGACTATTTTATTCATGATGTGCATAGTACCTATTGCTAATCCAGAAAGAACAGCAAGTGTTGTTAGCCTTTTTTTCCAATGCAAAAAAATCACCATCCTTATTTTGAAAATAAAATTAAAGTTACTTTCTCATTATACTACAGTAGTAAAATCAAATAAAGAGGGAATCTTAATGCTTAATAAAATTCCTTTTTGGCTATATATAAATAAAAAAGTATAGTAAAATCTTTCACTATATAGTAAAATTTTGTTATATATAAAAGGGAGATTTGAAAAATGAATAAACAGCAGAAATGTGAAGTAGTTTCTTCATACATTGCATATAAACATGAAAAGGAGCTATATAGTCTTATTAAGAATGGAAGGGTAGATGAGATAGAAGATGTTTTAAAAAAGATTCCAGAGTCAGTAATAGAAATATTAGAAACAAATGAGTTACGTTACGTAAAAAATATTTTTATTAAATCTATTACAATGTTTACATATTCAGCAATTGAGGGAGGGGTAGAAGAAGTAGCTGCTTATGAAATGGGTGACAAGTATATCTATAATGGAGAACGTTGTAATACCGTAAAGGAATTAAAAGAACTATATAAAAAAGCCATTAGTGAGTTTACTCAACATGTTTCAGAAGTAGAAATGAAATGTTATAGCAAAGTAACACAATCTGCAATCTACTATGTTCATAGACATATTCATGAAAAAATAACTTTACAAAAAACTGCAAATAGCATTGGAGTTAGCGACTGTTATTTATCTAGAATTTTTCGACAAGAAACAGGAATCTCATTTGTGGATTATATTCAAAAAGAAAAAATAAAATTAGCAAAGAAAATACTTATTTGTTCAAAAAACAAAGGCATTGAAATTAGTGAATATTTAAGTTTTTCAAGTAAAAGTTATTATATAAAAATATTTAAGAAATATACGGGTATGACACCTACAATGTATCAAAGATATTATATGGAACAGAAATAATGCAAAGCACAAATGTTTCACGTGAAACATTGTTCATAGTAAATAAATAAAAATTTAATGTTTCACGTGAAACATTTTATAGATTATAAAAAGAAATGGTGATATAATAGGATGGTGTTCACTGAAAGGAGTATCAATATGGGAAGAATTATAGCAGTTGCGAACCAAAAGGGTGGTGTAGGAAAGACAACAACATCTATTAATTTGTCGGCATCACTTGCTAGTCTTGGACAAAAGGTTTTAGCACTTGATATGGATCCACAAGGAAATATGACAAGTGGGCTTAGTATAAATAAAGACGAAGTAGAAAATAGTATTTATGATTTAATTATAGGCAATGCGGAGATAGAGGAATGTATTTGCAGGGATGTATTTGAGAACCTAGATGTACTTCCTTCAAATATTAATTTATCAGCAGCAGAAATTGAATTGATTGGTGTTGATAACAAGGAATACATCATAAAAAAGGAAATTGAAAAAGTTAAGGATAGATATGATTTTATTATAATAGATTGTCCACCAGCATTAAGTATGCTTACAATAAATGCAATGACAACAGCAAATTCTGTGTTAGTTCCAATTCAATGTGAGTATTATGCGTTGGAAGGGTTGAGCCAGTTAATCCATACAATTGAACTTGTTCAGGATAGATTAAATCCTGATTTGGAGATTGAAGGTGTTGTCTTTACAATGTATGATGCGAGAACGAATTTATCTTTGCAAGTAGTAGAAAATGTGAAAGATAATTTGAATCAAAATATTTACAAGACTATTATTCCAAGAAATATTCGGTTGGCAGAAGCACCAAGCTACGGAATACCGATAAACTTATATGATCCGAAATCTTCGGGAGCAGAAAGTTACATGTTATTAGCAGAAGAAGTGATTCATAAAGGAGAAGAGTAGATGGCAGTAAAAAGGAATGGTCTAGGCAAAGGTTTAGATAGTCTTATACCAAATAAAAGTGTGAAAACAGTAGAAAAATCTGAAAAACAACCGCAGACTACTGTAAAAAAGAAAAATGAAAAAAGTCCTGTTAATGAAACTATGATAAAGACTAGTTTGATAGAACCAAATAGAGAGCAACCAAGAAAAGATTTTGATGAGGATGCTCTTTTGGAACTTGCAGATTCAATTAAACAATTTGGAGTTTTACAGCCACTATTAGTTCAAAAGAAAAAAGACTATTATGAAATTATAGCTGGAGAAAGACGCTGGCGTGCGGCAAAATTAGCAGGAGTAAAAGAACTTCCTGTTTTAGTAAAAGAATATACAGATCAAGAAATTTTAGAAATTTCGTTGATTGAAAATATACAACGGGAAGATTTAAATCCTATAGAAGAGGCACTTGCATATAAGCGTTTACTGGAAGAATTTAAATTAAAACAAGATGAAATTGCAGAGCGTGTTTCAAAAAGTAGAACAGCAGTGACTAATTCCATGAGGTTACTGAAATTGAATGAAAAAGTTCAACAAATGGTTATTGATGATATGATTAGTACAGGACATGCAAGAGCGTTATTAGCAATAGATGATCAAGAACAACAATATGTACTAGCTAATAAGATATTTGATGAGAAACTAAGTGTTAGGGAAACTGAAAAATTAATCAAAGAATTTAAAACACCTAAAAAGGATGATGCAAAAAAAGAAAAGGATAAAAATGCATTTATCTACAATAATTTAGAAGAAAAAATGAAATCAATTATGGGTACAAAGGTAAATGTGGCTGCAAAATCAAATGGTAAAGGAAAAATTGAAATTGAATATTATTCAGAAGAAGATTTAGAAAGAATATTTGATTTAATTATGTCCATTCATGTGTAAAGCCCCTATAATACTAGAAGGAGGTATGGTAGAATGGAAAGTGGATTGTTATCGTATTTGGGTGTAGATCCAGCATATTTAATCATACTACTATTTGTAATACAGTTTGTTTTAATAGGTTTTTTAATAAGGCTTCAGATGAAGTATAATAAAATGCGTTCTAATTATCAGACATTTATGAAAGGAAAAGATGGGAAGTCTATTGAGCAAAGTGTTCTTGATAGATTTAGAGCTTTTGATAAATTGGAGCGAATTGTACGAGAAAATAGTAGAGATATAGATACATTATATCGAATGAATAGAAAAAATTATCAAAAAGTAGGCATTGTAAAATATGATGCATTTCATGAGATGGGTGGAAATTTGAGTTTTGTATTAACAATGCTAGATGAAGACAATAATGGATGGATTTTTAATGCAATGCACAGCAGAGAAGGCTGCTATACTTATATAAAAGAAGTTGTAAAAGGAGAAAGTTATATAGAGTTAGCAGAGGAAGAGAGAGAATCATTAGATCAAGCAATTTACCAAGAAGAGTTTGATATAAGAAAAATTAAAGATTAATATATAAAATTAGCAGGAGGGTGTATTATGTTAGATATTAAATTTGTAAGAAGTAATTCAGAGGTAGTGAAAGAAAATATTAAAAATAAATTTCAGGACAGTAAACTACCACTTGTAGATGAAGTTTTAGAATTGGATCAAAAGAATCGTGAAATAAAGCAGGAAGTAGAAGCATTAAGAGCTGAAAAAAATAAAATCTCAAAGCAAATTGGGGCTATGATGGCACAAGGTAAGAAAGAAGAGGCTGAAGAGTTAAAGAAAAAAGTAGTAGAAAATGCTGATAAAATGGAAAGTCTTTCAACTGAAGAAAAAGAAGTAGAAGCAAGAATTAAAACAATTATGATGACAATACCAAATATTATCGATCCATCAGTTCCAATTGGAAAAGATGATAGTGAAAATGTTGAGTTAGAAAGATTTGGTGAGCCAGTAGTTCCAGATTTTGAAATTCCATATCATGCTGAAATTATGGAAAAGTTTGATGGATTGGATTTGGATAGTGCAAGAAAAGTAGCAGGAAATGGATTTTATTATTTAATGGGTGATATTGCAAGACTTCATTCAGCTGTAATATCTTATGCAAGGGATTTCATGATAAACAGAGGGTTTACGTATTGTATTCCTCCATATATGATTCGCAGCAATGTAGTAACAGGGGTTATGAGTTTTGCTGAAATGGATGCCATGATGTACAAAATCGAGGGAGAAGACTTGTATTTGATTGGAACAAGTGAGCATTCTATGATTGGTAAATTTATTGATACACAGCTTACAGAGGAACAGTTACCACAAACACTAACAAGCTACTCACCTTGCTTTAGAAAGGAAAAAGGAGCACATGGAATTGAAGAAAGAGGTGTATATAGAATTCACCAATTTGAAAAACAGGAAATGATTGTTGTATGTAAGCCAGAAGAGAGTATGGATTGGTATCACAAGCTTTGGAGAAATACGGTAGATTTATTCCGTTCTTTAGATATTCCAGTTCGTACATTAGAATGCTGTTCTGGAGATTTAGCAGACTTAAAGGTTAAGTCTGTAGACGTGGAAGCATGGTCTCCAAGACAGAAGAAGTATTTTGAAGTGGGAAGCTGTTCAAATTTAGGAGATGCACAGGCGAGAAGATTGGGTATTCGTGTAAAGGGAGAAGATTCTAAGTATTTTGCACATACGTTGAACAATACAGTAGTTGCACCACCTAGAATGTTAATTGCATTCCTTGAAAATAATCTTCAGGCAGATGGCTCAGTAAAAATTCCTGAGGCTTTAAGACCATATATGGGTGGAAATGAAGTGATTCAACCAAAAAGATAAGGAGAATTATGCATCAATATCTAAAAGCAATTGGATTTAAAAAGGCAAAATCGAAAAAAGATATAATAGATTTATTAAAAGAAGTTGAAACAAGTTTCACACATAAGGTGCTTGTTTCTCATAATGAAGAAACAAAGTATTGTGAGTTTCAAAAGTTATTTGGAGATAATATTGGGATTACAATATGTGGGGAAATGGATGAGGAAGAAACATTTGAAATGGAGTACTATTTTCCTTATTTTCAAGGCTCTCATGCAACTATGTGTGCAGAAATTATTATTGAGCGTAGAATAGATAAAGAACAATATGTGGGAATTTATGAAGATTCTGCAGTTGGAATTAGTCTTATTTTTACAATTGGAAATGGTATAGAAATTATAGAGGAATGTCAGTTGGGTGTTACCTCTAAAGTTCCAGTGAATGTAACTTTTTCTGGATTGGCAATATCAGGGAAAATACTTCTTCCAGTGAAAAAAAGTAGTGAACAAAAGTGGATGGAGCAAAGAGAGTCCGATAATCGCAAATATCTTATAAACTTAGCTAGAAATGGGGATTCACAGGCAATGGAAACGTTGACTTTGGAAGATATGGAAATGTATTCTAAGGTATCAAAAAGGTTAATTACAGAAGATGTTTTCTCTATTGTGGATAGTTATTTTATGCCTCATGGTGTAGAGTGTGATGTGTATTCTATTTTGGGAGAAATTTTGGAAGTAGATAAAATTCAAAATCATGCAACACAAGAAGAGTTATATCAAATGACTTTAGATGTAAATGAGTTGGTTTTTGATATTTGCGTACCAGTAAGTGAGGTTATGGGTGAGCCTAAAGCTGGAAGACGTTTTAAGGGTGATATTTGGCTGCAAGGTTATATTGATTTCTAAAAATAGAAAATGATTCTTGTCAATGATATTAAACTATTGTATAATAAAAAAGCTGAGAAAATAGTTTAATATCGTTGATGGGTCCTGTTAGTTTAATGGATAAAACAAGCGCCTCCTAAGTGTTTGGTAAGCGAACACCTCATGGAAGCAGGGACAGGCAGATTTGAGTACAAATCGGATCTGGTACGGAAACGAATTGAACAGAAGTTGAACATGAAAAAGGTGTTCGCTTCACTGTCAAAGAAACAGAAAAAATTGTTGGTTACCAGTCATAAAAAATGGCTGTTACCATAGAATCGGTTATCTGACCGAGAGGCTGAAAACCCAGTGTTTAAGCCAAAAATCAGAGAATGTCTTCGTAGCTCAGCTGGATAGAGCACTCGCCTCCTAAGCGAGGGGTCAGAGGTTCAAATCCTCCCGGAGACGGCAAATATAAGCGGGAATTATTAGCTGGAACGGTTGAATAATTACCCGCTTATTTCATTTTCTGGAGAGAAAAAAGGGTCTGTCAGGAATGAAATCTCAGCTAATACACCGACAAAAATCGGCGGCTCCAGCTAATAAATATGCTCTGTGGCTAATACTTTTTTTCAGAGCGTTTAGCTAATATGAGTGCTCGGTTAGATGTCAGCCTGTGTTTTAGATAGTAAAAAAGAGAAAATGCTGGATAAACAGGCGGTACGTCATTACGGATTATCTGAAGAAAGCTGATACAATATCAATTACATAGATATGTCAAACGAGAAGCTCGTTTGGATCGGATTTATAAAAATCTGATCTGAACGGGCTTTTTACGTATCAGAAGAAAGAAGGAGGAAGAATTGGAAGAAAAAGAGAAAGTCATTGAAATTGAGATTGAGAGGCTTCGTGATTTTAAGAAGCATCCATTTCAGGTCAGGGACGATAAAGAGATGTCGCTTCTAAAAGAAAGTATTCAAAATTACGGGATACTCAGTCCACTGATCGTTAGACCTGTCCTGGACGGTGTGTATGAGATTGTGGCAGGGCATAGAAGAAAATATGCGGCACAGCAGTTGGGATATCGTAAGCTGCCCGTAATCATCCGGGTGATGTCTGATGACGAGGCGATTATTTCCATGGTAGATTCTAATTTGCAGCGGGAGCGGATCAGCTACAGCGAAAAAGCATTTGCCTATATGATGAAAAATGAGGCAATGAAAAGAAAAGGCGGTCGAAAGCGTAGCCAAATTGACCACAAATTCAAAGGGAAAAAGACAGTCGAGATTATTGGAGAGGAAGGCGGTGACAGCCCTAAGCAGGTTCAGCGCTATATCAAGATTACAGAATTGATTCCGGAACTGCTCCAACAGTTGGATGATGAAATGATCGGATTTAATCCTGCTGTAGAGATCGCCTCTCTGAAGAAGGAAGAGCAAAAACAGCTTCTCGACGCTATGGATTATGCACAGTCTACGCCTTCACTGTCACAGGCGCAGCGGATGAAAAGGTTAAGCAAAGAAGGAAAGCTCACAAAAGAAAAGATGGAAGATATTATGAGTGAGATTAAGAAGGGAGAAATCTCCAGAGTGATTTTTACAAATGAACAGCTTCACCGATATTTCCCATCCAGTTATACACCGGAGAAAATGAAACGGGAAATCCTGGCGATATTAAAACTCTGGGCAGAACAATACTGGGAACAGTAATTGAGGAGGATAAAAAATGTGTAAGGTTATTTCAATAGCAAATCAGAAAGGCGGAGTCGCAAAGACTACTACTGCTGTAAATCTTGGCATTGGATTAGCAAGAAAAGGGAATAAAGTATTGCTTGTCGATACAGATCCGCAGGGAAGTCTGACTGCAAGCCTTGGATATGTCGAACCGGATGAAATTCCGGTTACTCTGGCAAACATCCTGACGGCTGTTATTAATGAGGAAGAAATTGATATGGCAGCTGGGATTCTTCATCATGAGGAAAATATAGATATCATGCCCGGCAATATTGAACTTTCTGCGTTGGAAGTGACAATGGGAAATGTTATGAGCAGGGAATTAATACTGAAGGATTATATCGATATGATGAGAGAACGATACGATTATATTTTGATCGATTGTATGCCAAGTCTTGGAATGATGACAATTAATGCTCTGGTGGCATCAGATTCAGTGCTTATCCCGGTTCAGGCTGCTTACCTTCCTGTAAAAGGACTTCAGCAGTTAATTAAAACAATCATGATGGTAAAGAAGAGGTTAAATCGTAAATTGAAAATCCAGGGAATTCTTCTTACTATGGTCGATTACAGAACAAATTATGCGAAAGATATTTCTTCTAAAGTACATGAAACATACGGATCAAGGATTGTTGTCTTTCAAAATACGATTCCTATGTCTGTAAAGGCTGCCGAAACAAGCGCAGAAGGAATAAGTATTTATGCACACTGTCCCAGGAGTAAAGTTGCAGAGGCATACAGAAATCTGACAGAGGAGGTTTTGGAAAATGAAAAATAGAAGCGGGGAAAAAGTTAAACTGACAAGTATTGACGAAATGCTTGGAGTTCTGAATGAAGAGTCGGCTATGGAGATAGAAATCAGCAGGATCCATAGTTTCAAGAATCATCCTTTTAAAGTTCTTGATGATGGAAAAATGCAGGATCTGGTAGACAGTGTAAAGGAAAATGGAGTGCTTACTCCTGTATTGATCCGTCCAACAGCGAATGATCAATATGAAATGATATCCGGTCATCGTAGAATGCATGCAGCTGTTATCGCAGGTCTTACTACAATTCCGGCAATCATCAGAGAACTGTCAGATGATGAAGCGGTAATCGCAATGGTAGATGCCAATATTCAGAGGGAAGAACTGCTTCCGAGTGAAAAGGCATATGCGTTTAAAATGAAATTGGATGCCATGAAACACCAGGGAGGAAGGACAGATATTACTTCTGGTCAAAATGGCCAGAAGTTGAAAGGAACTGTTTCAAGAGATATTTTAGCTGAACAGGTTGGAGAAAGTTCAAAGCAGATACAGCGTTATATTCGTCTCACGGAACTTATACCGGAACTGCTTGAACTCGTTGATAAAAAGAAACTGCAATTTACTGTAGCTGTTGATATTTCATATCTCGACAGGGAAATCCAGAAATGGATTTATGAATATATCCGGGACAATGGTTTCATCAAGCCTTGCCAGATTTCAGCTTTGCGGAAACATCTTGAAACGGAAACAATCAGTCAGAATTTTATGATCTCGATATTTAATAATTGTATTGCTCCTAAAACCCAAAATAGAAAGGTGACAATTTCAGAGAAAAAGCTCACGAAATATTTTCCGCTGGAATATTCAGAAGAGCAAATGGAACGGATAATCGTCAGTTTATTGGAAAAATGGAAGACGGAACAGGAGGGATGAAAACATGGCGTTTCGGTATTTTTATGGAAAAGAGGCGGATCAATACTCTTTTATCCGCATTCCCAAACTGTTATTAACAGGCAAGGATTTCTCATCTCTGTCAATTATGGCTAAGATGCTATACGGTCTTCTGTTGGATCGAATGGGAATGGCATCAAAGAATAAATGGCTTGACAGAGAGAACAGAGTATATGTGATCTATCCTATTGCAGAAATCCAGCAGGATATGTGTATTTCAAGAAAAAAGGCGATGGAGATCCTTTCTGAATTAGAGGAAAAGGGACTTGTTGAGAAACAGATCCGGGGATCCGGATTGCCAAACCTTTTATATATTAAACAATTTACAGCGGCCTGATCAGAGGTGCCGGAAATAGCACCTCTGAAATCCAGAAGAAAGGAGGAACATATGGAACAAAAAGTATCATTTAATTATTTTTATGGATCCCAGGCGGATCAGTATAGTTTTTATCGGATTCCAAAAGCGTTATTTAAGAATGATTACTTCCGCGGACTGTCCAGTGATGCGAAGATATTGTATGGGCTGATGTTGGACAGGATGTCTTTATCTATCAAGAACCAGTGGTTTGATCATGAAAACAGGGCTTACATATACTTTTCTATTGAAGATATTATGGAATTGCTGAATTGTGGCAGAAATAAAGCTGTAAAATCGCTGCAGGAGCTGGACAGTGAAAACGGGATTGGTCTGATCGAGAAGAAACGCCAGGGATTTGGCAAGACCAATATTATCTATGTAAAATCATTTATGATGGCAGACGAGGAAAAAACTGTGGAAGATATTCCATCAGATCAGGAGACAGAGCCACAGAAGTTTACAATTCAAACTTATGAGGGGGAAGAGTCAGATCAAGAAGTTTACAAAACAAACTTCAAGAAGTCCCAAAAACAAACTTCAAGAAGTCCTGAAAATAAACTTCAAGAAGTTTGCAAAACAAACTCTATTTATAATAATTTAAGTTATAATAAAGAGAATGATACTGAATCAGATCTAATCGGATCGTTTCAGATGCGATCCATAGAAGGGATGACAACTATGCAGGCGTACGGAAGCCTGATCAAAGAGAATATTGACTATGATAATCTTCTGATCAGCCATCCTTTTGAGCAGGAGCTGATCCAGGGAATCTATGAGCTGATACTGGAGACAGTATTGTGTCAGAATGAAGAAATACTGATTGCCAGTAACCGGTATCCGGTTCAGCTTGTGAAAAGCAAATTTCTGAAACTCAAATATTCACACATCGAGTATGTGATCGAATGTCTGAAAAAGAATACTTCAAAAGTCAAGAATATCAAGAAGTATATGCTGGCTGCATTATTTAATGCGCCTACTACAATTGATGGTTATTATCAGGCTGAGGTAAATCACGATATGCCCCAGTTTGCCTGATGGAGGAAAGGAGAAATCATGATAATTTTAAAATTAATTGAAAAACTGATATTGCTTCCGGTATGGATCATCTTGGCTCTGATCAGCCTTTGCATTAAGCTGACAGTCAATTTATATGGCTTTATAAAAGGGGTTTTTACTTTCCTGCTTATTCTTTTGATGATCGGAACGATTATCTGTTATCAGGACTGGGTTCAGGTGGCGGTACTCTTGTGTATTGAAGCGGCAGCATTCTTGATTTTATTCTGTGGATGCTTTATACAGGACGTGAAAAAGAAGTATTAATGTGTGCATGTAACAATAAAGAAATGCATATGATTCAAGAAGCTGTAAAGAAAGTAGATTCATCAGCGTTTCTTGTTACAATGGAATCGAATGAAGTGCGTGGAAAAGGATTCAAGCCAATATAATATAAAAATTAAGAAGTTCTAGCATGGATCGGTATAAGATTGGATCCGGAACATTATCTTTGATTATGGAACGTTATCACGCGGGAGGAATTCCGATTGAAGAACTCCAGATGATGCCACCAAAAGAGGTGGAATTACTTTTTTATCCTCAGAAAAATATTAAAAAGAAGGATATTCCACTTCCAGATTTCCAGTACTATTTATACAGGTCATAAGATGATATCTAAAAACAAGAAAACAAAGAAAGAACCAATATCATTAGGAAATGAAGAATAATACAATCAACCTTGTGCCCAGTGGGCACGAAGTTGGCACAGTCACTACGGTGTCGGGAGAAATCCTGTAGCAAGTGGGGAATGGTTCGACTCCATTCCTCATTTTTTCGTGCAGAAAATGCATAGATTATTATCCTGTTTGAAATACCAGGGAAGCATTATACGTTTACTTGTCAGAATATCATTCTGGAAAACGAGTTTCTCATAAACGAGTTTTGGAACTTTCCTATGAGGATGTGAAATCTGCAAAAAATGGATTGATTGTTATTACGCCGGATTTTGATAATTTTACTGCAAAGCTTATTGCGGCAGATGAATATTCAAAATATATGACAGAAACGCTAATCTTGGAGGGTGCTGCAAACAGAGAATATTATGGCAGATCTGCAACGTCTATAGAGAACAAAAGCCCGATAGAATACGGAACAGAGCAAGGATTGGCAGCACTGATCTATGGCGAACAAGGAGTGAGTTCGTTGCCGATACAGGATATTAAAGGTGAATACATAGATACAAATAATGAGTATATGTATTATTATTCGGTTGAGTTCGTAAAATAAGAATAGTAAAAGAGAGAAGAGGATACCACAAATCATTGCTTTGATGATTCTGTGGTATCCTCTTTGTGGATTTCAGAATTTGTTTCTCAGTTTTCGGTATTCTCTCGGTGAATATCCTTTCAGCTTGTGAAAAAGCCGACTGAAATACAGCTGGTTATCATATCCGACGATTTTAGAGATTTCATTGATGGAATAGGTTGTTGTTTCAAGTAACATCTGAGCATTGTTGATCCGGATTCCTACGATGAATTGCATTGGTGTGGAACCGGTGTATTTTTTGAAATTCCGGATAAACCAACTGACACTCATGCCTCGTGAGGCTGCGTAATTCTCTATGTTGATGTCCTGATTATAATTTTCGCTGAAATAGGTAACTGCAGTGTTCATTTCCTGATCCAGGTATTCGTTTTTCAGGATATGTTCTCGTGTCAGTTCTCGGTGGAAAGTGATTAGTAGATGACGAAGCAGAAGAACAAGCATTTCCTCATAATCATCCTGACAGCGTTGGAGTTCGATGATAATACGCTTAAAAACCCGTTCATATTCCATAGATGTGCCGACTTGGAAAACCCGTTCTTTATCCGGAAATCCATACTGACGCAAGATATTTTTAACATTGCTGCCTGTAAAATGAATCCAGTATACTTCTGTCTTATCTTCCCCATAATATTCATATTTCTGAAGTTCCTTCGGTCTGTACAGCACAATATTACCGGCGGGAACAATCGTTTCGTTACCTACATTGCCAAAATGAAAATGCCCACAACCAGCGGTGATATAGATGATCTGATAATCCAGGCGTCCCCTTGGACGGTAGGTTGGTAATTTTGGATGGCTGGAAAGGCGATAAGTACCACAGCTTCCTACAATCAGTGGGCGACTTTTGTCTTTGAAATCCATATGGGAGTGGTTCAGATAACCAGTATTCATATACATAGGGCAGCACCTCTTTTCCTACTTTTTACCATTGTATCATTTAGTGCATATTTTGTCTAATCCAATTCATAGACATATTTTGCGGATTATGATAAGCTATGTATAGAAAAACAAAGAAACGTAAACAAAAAAGTAAAGAACAAGACTTGCTGTGGGAGAACAACGTATAAAAAAATGTATATGTATTGAAGGAGAGTTATTTATGATTGTACCACGTTATTATGAGGATTTAAGTGTACTGCATGAAAACACAATGCCAGCCAGAGCCTATTATGTTCCGGCATCCAAAAGAATGGACAACCTGGTGGAACACAGGGAAGAATCAGACCGTATGCAGTTATTAAACGGAACTTGGAAATTTCAGTATTATAACAGCATCTATGATATTCAGGAATCTTTTTTTGAGAAGGATTATGATACAGAAAACTTTGACGAGATTCAGGTTCCGAGTGTATGGCAGATGGCAGGATATGACACACACCAGTATACAAACATCCGGTATCCGTTCCCATTTGATCCACCGTATGTACCACAGGATATCCCGTGTGGAGCATATGCACATACTTTTGACTATCATAAAGATGAAAATGCACCAAAAGCATTTTTAAATTTTGAGGGAGTAGACAGTTGCTTTTATGTATGGGTCAATGGTTCTTATGTGGGATACAGCCAGGTTTCTCATATGACCAGTGAGTTTGATATTACCGACCTTCTTCAGGATGGAAAGAATACCATAGCAGTATTGGTAATGAAGTGGTGTGACGGTTCTTACTTGGAAGATCAGGACAAATTCCGTATGAGTGGAATTTTCCGGGATGTGTACATTTTGAAACGTCCGGAGCAGGCAATCAGAGATTATCATATAAAAACAAAGATTGAGGATATGCTTGCAAAGATAGAACTTGATGTGAAATTCTACTCTCCGGCAAATGTAAAAATTTCGATTGAAGATAAAAATGGAGCAGTTGTCGCAGTAGGAAGTATTACCGAAGAAGGAACAGCGGTGTTAGAGATTGCAAGTCCGGAGCTTTGGAATACAGAAAATCCATACCTGTACAAACTGATCCTTGAAACAGAAAATGAAGTAATTGTAGATCATATCGCACTCAGAAAGATAGAGATCAAAGATCAGGTTATTTACTTAAACGGACAGAAGATTAAATTCCGTGGTGTCAATCGACATGATTCCGATCCGGTTACTGGATTTACAATTAGTGTGGAACAGATTACAACAGATCTTACGCTAATGAAGCAGCACAATTTTAACGCTATCCGTTCCAGCCATTATCCGAATGCACCATTTTTCTATGAAATGTGTGACAAGTATGGATTTATGGTGATAGATGAAGCAGATATAGAAGCTCATGGACCATTTATGCTCTACAGAAAAGAAGACACGGATTACAATCGATTCAAGCGGTGGAATGAAAAGATTGCCGATGATCCGGCATGGGAATCAGCTATCGTTGACCGTGTGAAACTCATGGTAGAACGTGATAAAAACCGTTTTTGTATTGTTATGTGGTCAATGGGAAATGAAAGTGCTTATGGTTGCAACTTTGAAAAAGCACTTGCTTGGACAAAGAAATTTGATCCGGACCGTATCACACAGTATGAGAGTGCAAGATACCGTAATTATGATGAAACATATGATTACAGCAACTTGGATGTGTACAGCCGTATGTACCCGGCACTTTCCGAGATTCAGGAATATCTGGACAAGGACGGAAGCAAACCATTCCTTCTGGTAGAATATTGCCACAGCATGGGAAATGGCCCTGGAGATTTTGAAGATTACTTCCAGATGATACAGGATAATGATAAAATGTGCGGCGGCTTTGTCTGGGAATGGTGTGACCATGCGATTGCTCATGGCACTGCTGAGAATGGAAAGACAATCTATGCCTACGGAGGAGATCATGGCGAAGATATCCATGATGGCAATTTCTGCATGGATGGATTAGTATATCCGGACAGAACTGCCCACACAGGACTTTTGGAATACAAGAATGTCTATCGTCCGGCAAGGGTGGTTTCTTATGATAAAGAAAGTGGAGAGCTGGTACTTCACAATTATATGGATTTTGATGACCTGAATGATTATGTAAACATCAGTTATGAACTGACGCAAGATGGTCTTGTAATCGGAAAAGGTAAACTTTCAGAAGTGTCTGTGGCACCACACAGTGAAGGAAAGACAAATCTGAAAGTCAATGTTCCAGAAAGCGGAAAATGCTATTTGAAACTTATTTACCATCTGAAAAAAGAAATGCCACTGTTAGAGGAAGACCACATTCTGGGATTTGATGAAATTGAGGTAAGTCAGAAAGATGCAAAATGTCAGCTCGCAGAGAAATGGATGGAAAAAACAGCAACGAACTCTGAATTACAGGTGAATGAAAATGATACACAGATTCATATCAAAGGTCGTGAATTTTCCTACACCATAGACAGACGTACGGCTCTCTTTACAGAGATGAAATTTGCAGGACGGGAATATCTGAATCATCCGATGGAGTTGAATATTTGGAGAGCTCCAACAGATAACGATATGTACATCAAGTCTGAATGGAAGAAAGCTCACTATGATAAGGCTTACACAAGAGCCTATACGACAGAGGTTGCACAGGGAAAACATGGTGTGAAGATTACAAGCCATGCTTCCGTTGTGGCAGAGACGGTACAGAAGATTCTTGATGTGACGATTACATGGAAAATAGATGCTGCAGGAAAGATTGATGCAGATATAGCAGTAACAAAAGATGGAGAGTTCCCGGATCTTCCGAGATTTGGAGTGAGAATGTTTTTGGATAAGAAACTTTCAGATGCCAGATATTTTGGAATGGGACCACAGGAGAGCTATCGTGATAAACATCAGGCAGCGAGTCACGGTCTGTACCGGGCAAATGTAGGGGATTTACATGAGGACTATATCCGTCCACAGGAAAACGGAAGCCATTATGATTGTGAATATGTAGAGCTTAACAACAGCCGATATGGAATTGTGGCATCCGCAGAAAAGGCATTTTCATTCAATGCTTCTTATTATACACAGGAAGAACTTGAGAAGAAAACGCATAATTATGAATTGACAGAATCAGACAGCGTGGTATTTTGTGTTGACTATGCATTAAATGGAATAGGTTCTAACAGTTGTGGTCCGGTTGTATTGGATCAGTATCGATTTAATGATGTATTATTCCGGTTCCAGTTTACTCTGGTTCCGTATGTAAAGGGATAATAAAGTTTTAAGTAACCCGTTAACAAGGAAGGAGAGTCTGGGTGTTTTGTAAAGTCCGGATATACAGAACAATCAGACAAAAACAAAGCAAAAAAATTTAGAATTAGGCATCATACTGTTAGGCATCTTGAGATTCTAAGTGCGATGAATATGAGGAGCAAAAGAATTCTATGGAAGAAAAAAAGTATTTAAAATGGTATAACAAAATTGGATATGGTTCAGGTGATATCGCAGGTAATGTAGTCTATGCGTTCCTGACATCTTTTATGATGGTCTATCTGACAGACTCAGTAGGACTTGCTGCTGGTGTCGTAGGTACCCTGATTGCCGTATCAAAATTCTTTGATGGTTTTACAGATATATTCTTTGGATCAATGATCGACAAAACACACAGCAAAATGGGAAAAGCAAAGCCTTGGATGTTATATGGCTATATTGGATGTGCCATTACATTAGTCTGCTGTTTTGCAGTACCAGTCAGCTGGGGAACAACCGCTAAATATGCATGGTTCTTTATTTCTTATACACTGTTAAATGGTGTGTTTTATACAGCTAATAATATTGCATATTCAGCACTTACATCACTCATCACAAAGAACAGCAAAGAACGTGTGCAGATAGGATCTTACCGTTTCATTTTTGCATTTTTAACAAGCCTTCTGATTCAGGCAATTACAGTTGGATTTGTAGATAAGTGTGGTGGAGATGCAGCTGCATGGAGAACTGTAGCAATTATTTATGCAATTATTGGTCTTATTGTAAATACAATTTCTGCTCTATCTGTTAAAGAACTTCCAGAAGAGGAACTTAACGAAGGGGAAGTAAAAAATGAGGATGAGAAGTACGGAATGGTACAGGCATTTAAGCTTCTTATCAAAAACAAATATTACATGATGATCTGTGGAACTTACATTTTACAGCAGTTATACAGTGCCATGATTGGAGCCGGTATTTATTACATGACATGGGTACTGAAAAACAAAAACTTGTTCGGACAGTTTGCATGGGCAGTTAATATTCCACTGATCATTGCTTTGATTTTCACACCAACTTTAGTTGGTAAGTGGAAAGGTATGTACAAACTGAACTTAAGAGGTTATATCTTAGCAGTTATCGGTAGAGCACTTGTTGTTGTTGCCGGATATATGGGTAGCGTTCCGCTGATGATGGCATTTACGGCTCTTGCAGCATTAGGACAGGGACCATGGCAGGGAGATATGAATGCGGTTATCGCATCCTGCTCTGAATACACTTATCTTACACAGGGAAAGAGAATTGACGGAACTATGTACTCTTGTACGTCTCTTGGTGTAAAGATCGGTGGAGGTATTGGAACGGCTGTTGTTGGATGGATGCTTGATTTCAGTGGTTACGTTGGAACAAATGCAACTCAGCCACAGTCCGCACTTGATATGATGCAGTTTATGTATCTGTGGCTTCCGTTAATCTTTGATGTATTGATTATGTTTGTACTTTCAAGAATGAATGTAGAAGGTGCAAATAAGAAACTGAAAGCAGAAAAAGGAATCACTGCAGATGAAGTAACAGATGCATCAGACATGGAGTAAAATTTGAAGGAAAAAGCATTGTCTGATTGAATCTTCAATTAGGCAATGCTTTTTACATATTATGAAACAATGAAACAGGCAAAAGAGCGGGGGACAGTATTTTGAATATAGAAGAAGCAATTGGAATGCTTAACGGGATGGCTGCCCATGCTGACTGGGCAGAGGAATGGATGCCAAAATACGAGATTGCAGACAGTAATATTCATTCTATCGTACAGAAAGAAATTGGGATTGTATTTACGAAAGTCCTGGAGGATGCAGGAGTTTATAAGAGAACAGAGGAAGGGAAAGCTGCATTCAAAAGATTTATTGAAAGTTTATAAAAAAAGGACCACTTCATTTTTGTGAAATGGTCTTAAGAAAAAATATTCAGTTTTCACAAAATAGTCCTTTTAGTATTTATACATGATATGGATGCTCAAAATAGTCAGCGTAGAATACTAAAAGGTCGTTCAGATATTTTTTAAGATTGCTCATTTGCGATTCCTCCTTTCCTTGTTTACAAGTTGATTATAGGATAGATGAAAAAGGATTGCTTGCCAAATCGAAAGAAGATATAGACAAATGTTGCAAAGGGGAGTATTTCATGCAGTTAAAATATGTTGACACAAAAGAGGAGATCATAGCAGTAAATAAAAAGTCAAAACATATTGAACCACATCTTCATAATGCACTGGAGATTGTTTGTGTAACAAGTGGAACATTAGAGCTTGGTGTCGGACAGGAACTTTACCATATGGAAAAAGGAGATATAGGCTTTGTATTTCCGGATATTATTCATCACTATCAGGTACTGACACCCGGTGTAAATAAAGCGACTTATCTGATCGCATCGCCATTTACGATTGGTAAATTTGCAGATATCATGCAGTCCATGGCTCCTGAATATCCAGTTATCAAAGCGGAAAAGGTTGAGCCGGAGGTATATAGGGTTATCAATGCGATTTTAGAGACAGAACAGTCAGATATTACAGTCGCACAGGCTTATCTTCAAATTGTGTTGGCACGCTGCATAGGAAAACTGAATCTGGTAGAGAAGAGCCATGTGGGGAGCAATGACCTTATTTACCAGACGGTTTCCTATATATCAGCAAATTTCAAAAAGAAGCTTTCACTGGAAGAGATGGCGAAAGACCTTGGAGTAAGCAAATATGTCTTATCCAGACTCTTTTCCAAAACATTTCATAGGAATTTCAACCAGTATCTTAACGATGCAAGGCTCAACTACGCATGTCATCGTTTGGAAAATACGAGTGATTCTATTACAAATATTTGCCTGGATAGTGGCTTTGAAAGTCAGAGAACATTTAACCGGGTATTTAAGGAAAGATATAAAATATCGCCTAGTGACTATCGGAGCACATGTGTAAAAGATATATTGTCATAAAAGGTTCTGCTGATAGAATAATTTACTTTGATTTCACGCCGTTATGTATTTGATTTTATGTGCGTATGATACGATATTACAATGGTCGTAGAAAATAGATTTTTCAGAAGTAAAAGAACAAGGCGTACTCTAAAGAAAAAGAAAGGCAGGGCATATATGAATATGGGAAATTCCATAATTGATTTTAACGAGAAAAAGGGTTTATCTGCGATATGGATGGTGTGATTTATCATGGCAATCAGATATTGCCAGGTGTTCCAGAATTCATTCAGTGGTTACATGATGAAAAGAAGGAATACTTATTTTTGACAAATAATAGCGGGTATACACCACGGGAATTAAATCAGAAACTGGCAAGGATGGGACTTGATGTGCCGGAAGAACATTTTTATACCAGTGCATTGGCAACAGCAGCTTTTTTAAAAGAACAGGCGGCAGGATGTTCAGCATTTGTGATAGGAGAAGCCGGTCTGTTAAATGCACTTTATGATGTAGGTATCACAATGAATGATGTGAATCCGGATTATGTTGTTGTGGGAGAGGGACGATCCTATTCATTGGATACATTAACAAAAGCAACGAATTTGGTCCTGAAAGGTGCAAAGCTGATCGGAGCAAACTCAGATGTTTCCGGACCGATTGAGAACGGCATTGCTCCTTCTTGTCGTGCATTGGTTGCACCTATTGATTTCATAAGAAAATCCTCCACAATAATAGTATAACATGAACGCTATGGTAATACAAGTAAATAATATAATATGCTGCAAATATGCAGCGGAAGTACTAAATAAGATTATGGGAATAATAGAAATATACGGGAGGAAAAGAATCATTTATATTGATAATGATGAAGATGATTATGACAATATTATGATATGCTAATAATATGATTCATTCTATCAAAGATGGCCCTTTACTATGGGAATCTGATTTCTGTAGCAAAGGGTCACCTTTCTGTTGAGGAGAGATGAACTGCTTTATTCTCCTGTACTTCCAAAGGAGTCGGCACCACGTTCAGTGCCAAGAGCAAGTACAAAATCAGCAATAATCACAGGTGTGATGACCAGCTGGCCAATCCGTGTATCCTTCTTGATTGTCTGTCGGATATTACTTATGTTGCTGACGATGGCATGGATTTCACCACGATATCCGGAATCGATGGGCGGCAGTTCGCATACCAGACCTTTGACGGCCAGGCTACTCCTGGGAAACACATATCCTGCGTATCCGTCGGGGATTTCCAGTCCAAATCCAAGAGGTATTTTTATGATATCACCGGGGTTTAGGGTACAGTCAAAGGGAACATATACATCCGCTCCGGCATCATTTTCATGAGGCCGGAAGGGACAATGTTCTTTGGAAACGCCAAAATCAATCAGTCTTATTTTCATAAGAGTTCACCTCCCATGAGAAGCGGATAATCCCGTAAGATGATATCAGCCGGAGTCAGGGGGCGGTCGAGAGGATTTCTGCAGCTCATTTTTCCTTCCAGGCATTTCCCCCGCTGGCAGAATGGACCGGTCAGTTCTGGAAGAAAAAGTGCCGGACTTAATTCGTACAGATCCTTCCAGATATTCAGGATCACGATTCTCATTTCATCCGTGTTGCGTCTGCAGGAACGCTGCCCAATCATATGCTTCCACTGGTAAGGTGTCGCACTGATAAGCAGAACATTTCTTAATCCCTGGGGCGTCAGATATCCTGCCGAGTCGTGGCTGATGCCGGTTTTGCAGACGCGCATAATTATCCATATCGGTCCGGCAGCTTTTTTCATATAATTCTTTGATAGCCGTTGGTGCGGTGAGGATCTCATAGGGTATTGCGAAATCTGCTTCCCCGGAATAGTTGCTGTACTGAAGGGATGCGCTCATGAATTTTACCTCATTCTGATGACGGGTGATCTGGGAAAGAAATCTCCGGCTGGCGCCTACTACAGCTACTGTAATGACGGCAAATTTCTGTATGGCAGGATGCGGGAGTTGTCCCATGTTTTTTATCGTATCATTAGTAAAGGACTGATTGTACAGCCGGATCAGATCTTCCATGTTGTGGATCAGATGCCCGCGCTGTGTCAGCCTGGCTGCAAATACCATCGTCTTTTCAGCTTCGCTAACGGCGGAGCAGTTCAGGATTTTTGTTTCAATTCTGTTCATAAGTACCCTCCTCTTTGATGATCGCTGCCAGCAGGAAGAGATAGTTCAGGCTGTCGGTGATCTTCTCATCCCATAATTCTTTTGTGAAGGAAGTATTCTTGGCATAACACATATCATATAAAGATACGATATGTTTTGCCATCATCCCGACAAGAGCCCGCTGGGGCGTGCAGTCCTGAAGAGAAGCGGCGATCCGGAAAGCGCTGAGTCTGTCTTCGCGGTCGCCGGTATATTCTTTTTTCTTCATCCGTAATGTTTCTTCGCATTTATTGACCTGATCTGCAAAGATCAGTCTAAATTCTGATTGTGTCATAATGATTCTTCTTTCCTTTCTTTCTGTGAGTTGTGATGTGCTGCTGATTGAATGGGAACTTTTTCTGTCTCCATTGCCGTTCTGTCAAGAATGGCATCTACGTTATAGGAAACAGTCTCCAGTTCTGTGCAGCGGCTTCTTAGTTCTTGTAATGCCTGTTTCTGGGAACTGATTTTATCCTGCAGGTTCTGTTTGCGGGATTTTAATGATTTCATTGAAAGCATTTTCCCGTCAGTATAGAAGCTTTTCAGCCAGTCCCTGGCCTGTTCATATGCCTGCAGTTCAGAAGCATGCTCACTGCGGAATTTCTTTTTGCTTCTGGATCGTATGAATTCTGTATATGTTCCTTTAGATGAAAAGTACTGTCCTGTGTAGTGGATCTGCGAATTTAATGTCTTCAATTCTGCAGAGAGTTCATCTAAACTTTCTTGTGCCTCATTCAGTTTTGCACTTGCCTCCGATATGATCCTGGACAGGTTTTCTCTGGTGTCATAACCATGTTCCTGAATATAGATCAGGGTATTCGCCATTTGCTGCAGATTGGTGATCTTAACTTTACGGGCATAAGCTTCACTCTGCATAGCTTTAACATTTGTCTGCAAATCAACCACAAGACGTAGATGTGTCCGATAGTAGAAGATAGCAGTTGGATCTTTGTGGTAATCGCCATGGACAGAATGATGTGTAGTTGTTCTGTGTTCTGGCTGGATCCCATTATCGTTTTGGAGAAATCTCTTTTCCAGGTGTTCCATGCCATAGTCTGTTCCCAGTGCTTTTTCAGTGATCCTGAGATCACGATCCGGATGCAGATATCTATATCTTCCTCTTTGCAAAATCACGGATATATTGTAATTTTCCAGAAGAAGAGATTGAAACTCTTTAAAATTTCTGGCTGATCCAGAGCATTCATCAATCGCCTTCCGGAGAAAATCCTTCTTTGTCTGGAATGTTGTGGCCGTTGGTTTGAGACCTTTCTGTACAATTTCCTGATTAATCTGTTCCAGTTTTTTCTGTCCTCTGGTTATTGCACGAAACTCTGCTTCTGTCACTTTTTCCGGAGCAGGAGAAAGAAGATCAACCTGATGTAGTCCTTCCCGCTCACACATGGCCATGACTTCCTTTTTCAGATGTTCCAGAAATCGGTTTGTGGACCGATGCTTATAGCCGGCCTTTTCTTCATTTGGCTTATCCATATAGTTCTGGCGTGCCACGGCATTTTTGCGGACACTGTTGATCACGATATGGGTATGGATGTTGCCGGAATGGTTTCCGCCGTCTGTGTGGGTAACCACCACCGCCTGATAGCCTGGGAAATTCTTTTTTGCAAATTCCAGGCAAAGCTCCTGTGCCCTTTTCCCAGTAAGCCCACATTCCGATACGTCCGCTGGATCGAAACTGATGATGTAATGGTGACTTTTTAATTCGTTTCGCCTGCGGTTTTTCTTAAATGCTTCATTTGTCATTCTGCATTCAATATCAAATGTATCAGGATTACAGTTGAGCCCGTCCAGATAGAATTCATCCCGGAGAATTTTCTGTCCCAGTTCATTTTGAAGCATCTTGCCGGTTTTCTCATCATGCTGAAACAGCAGATACTCCATTGTGTCAGAATAATTGGCGTTATGACTTTTTATGTGTTTGATAACTGCCAATATAATCACCTGCCAATCGAAGCACTTCTTTCCGCAGCGCATAAAGTTCTGCAATTGCACGTTCTATCTCCTCCTGCATGGCAAGAGAGCGTTCCCCACCACTGTTAAAATGCCTGGCGATCTGGTTCAGGTTGGATCCGATTTTCCCATATTGTGCGAGAAGTGATTTGACCTCCTCGCTGTCAATTACAATCTGGTATTTCGGAGTCAGTTTCCTGTTTAAGATCACGTTCCGGATGAAGTCTGATCTTGTCATCCTGCATTTTTCAGCCCGGTCATCTAATACAGATAGTTCTATATCCGTCAACCGGAGGCAGATGATGTGTGTGCGTAGCTGTTCGTTATTTTTCTTGATCTTTTTCATACTCCTCCTTCCACTGCGTGATAAATGGAGCCGCCAACAGCGGTGCCATTCACTGAAATGCCGGCTGTCCCTTCCGGATAGATTTCAGTGCTGCGCCCAACATTCTGTTGGAAGCCAATATAATTCCGATACATTTTTGATCACTGCTGGATAAAGAAATGTATGGGAATTGCCGAGGGTATGGGGAAACGGAATCCCCATCAAGAGCCCGACCACGGAGAATGCAAAAGTCAGAAAATCTGCTTTTGTATTACGGGGTGGATCTTGCTCTTTGAAAATTCAAACCCTCTCACTAATAGAAACGAAAAGGGCTTGTTTTACAGTGTGAGTCCTGAAAAATTTCAAATTATTTTTTATTTCTTATTTGGACTGTCAAAAATAATCAAAAAAAGTTAATCACAGACGCTGTAAAATCCTCCGATTTCCTTTCTATATATGAAGAGGTTAAATCATGGCTCTTCGCATTAATGAATGGAAAGAGGTATGCTTGATGGCAGAGAAACGGTGTTATACAGTAGCAGAATTACAGGAAATCCTTGGAGTCAGCAGGCCGACAGTTTACAGCCTTTTGAAAAGAAATGAATTTCGTTGGATTCAGTTGGACGGTGGAAAGTACCGGATTTCCAAGAAAAGTTTTGACGACTGGCTGGATAAACAGCCTTCTGAAGAATAATTTCCATATGTAAAAAGTTCATCGACATAGTAACGCTATTTTTATATTTCCGTTATTCTTTCAGCAGGAAGGGAGAATTGACTATGAATAAAAAGGAAGAATGGATGAAAGAAGAATACCAGGACATGATCGAGGCCATTGAATCTCATAGTCCATACAAAAGAAAACCATCTCCTCAAAAGAAATGGATGAGTGTAACGGAAATGGGAGAATTGTTAGGACTTAAGAAGACGGATCGGTACTGGCTTCTTCATAAGAATGTATTTGAATCCAGAGAGATAGCCGGCAAGCTGCGGGTCAATATTTCCAGTTTTGAAAAGTGGTATGCCAATCAGGTGAAATATCAGAAAGTGACCGGGGAAGAGCCGGGACTGGAATTAAAAGAATGGTCCTTTTCTGTACGTGATATCGCGCAGCTTTTGGAAATTGAAGAAAGCGTTGCCTATGACCTGGTTAAAAGGGAAAAGCTTGAGACGGTTACGATCGATTACTGGAAGCGGATACCGAAAGATGTATTTTGGAATTGGTACAACGGACAGACGAAGTATCAGACAGCTGAGGATCGTAAAGCAAAGAGAGAATTATATGAGGCAACCATCAGTATGCCGGATATGGCGAGACTGCTTGGGGTTAGCAGAGGAACTGTTTATACGCTGCTGAAAAGCAGAAAATATGGAAAATATTTTTCTACAGTTATTATTGCTGATCAGAAACGGATCACAAAAGAAAGCTTCCAGAAATTTCTTGATGAGCAGGAAGAGTATCAGTTGTCACCCTGCAATGATTATAAAGAACTTGCTATGGAAGAAAATATAGCATTGGCAAATTACCGACGAAAGAAACTTTTGCAGACCGGAGATCGGAGATGTAATGGGAATCTTAATTATCTGACCCCGGAAGAAGCAGCACTGATGGCAAAGGTTTCAAGATCCATGATTGTAAACTGGTACCAGAGGGAAGAATTTCCAATCATACATATTGGAAACCGGGTACGGATCTGCAGAAAAGAGTTTGAAGCATGGCTGGAAGAAAGGAGAAAGAAGAATGGCGTCCATACAGGAACGAAACCACAAGTATAAAGTGGTCTATTATTATAAGAATGATGCGGGCGAAAGAAAGCAAAAATGGGAAACATATGATACAAAGGCGGAAGCCCGCAAACGCAAGAAGGAAATTGAGTATAAGCAGGAGTTAGGAACATTTGTTGCACCTAAGTGTACCTACCTGTCGGATCTTCTCGATGAATATGTTTTTATTTATGGAACAAAAGCCTGGGTAATGTCTACATATCAGGGAAAAGTTGGCCTGATCAGGAATTATATCAAGCCGATGATAGGTAAAGTGAAACTTTCGGATTTGAATACGCATTTTATAGAAAAATACTATCAGACACTTTTGGAGACACCGGCTGTTGTCAATCCGATGACCAAAAAACCAAAAAGCGAGTATGTTACAACAGGAACGATACGGGAGATTCACAAGCTGCTCCGCAACTGCTTTGAGCAGGCAATTAAATGGGAACTGATGGAGAAAAATCCCTGCCAGCGGGCGACTGTTCCTAAACATACGCCTAAAAAGCGCGAGATATGGGAAGCAGACACTATGATGCACGCAATGGATGTATGTGTTGATGAGAGAGTTGTCCTGGCCTGTAATATTATTTTTGCCGGTACACTCCGTCCCGGCGAGGTCACGGCGCTTTCCTGGGACGCTATGGATATTTCCATGGAAGCGATTGATGAGGATCGGGCTTATATCGTTATCAATAAAGAATTGCAGAGAGTAAGTAAGGAGGCTTTGAAAGCATTGGATGGAAAAGATGTACTCCTTGTATTTCCAGAAACCAGAAAATCCAACAAAACAGTCCGTATTTTAAAAAAGCCAAAAACAGAAGACAGCGAAAGAAAAGTTTTCATCCCGCGAACTGTGGCGCTTATGCTTGTCGAGTGGAAGAAGAAACAGGATCTGGAAAAAGAAGTAATGGGGGATGAATATATGGACTATAACCTGGTACTGGCAACCCCCTATGGACTTCCTGTCGGTGAAGATGTGATCTTGAATGGATTGAAGAAACTTATTGCTGAAAACAATCTGCCTTCTGTAGTTACACACAGCCTCCGGCATACCAGCGTTACTTATAAGCTGAAGCTGAATGGTGGTGATATCAAGGCTACGCAGGGAGATTCCGGTCATTCCCAGGCCAATATGATCCTGAATGTTTATTCTCATATCCTGGATGATGACAGGAGGAAAAATGCAAAACTTTTTGAAAAAGCATTTTATGAAAAGAAAGAACTTGATCCGGATATCCACCAGAAGATGCCGGAGAATATGCTGCAGGTGCCAGAGGGAGTGGATCCGGAATTGCTTGGAAAAGTGCTGGCTGACCCGGAGATGGCTGCGCTGCTGGTATCGATGGCATCAAAAATGAACAGTAAAGTGTGATCAAGATAGACACGGAATCTGTATTTGCTTATAATGAAAGTATTAGTTTGAGTTATTTTTGTTTGTTGATTTTTTAGAAAGAAGATCAACAGAAAAATGGAGGTATGTTATGCTGAGCATCTATCTGGGGCAAATGGAAGAGGCAATCTATTATCCGCCTGCTTATTTTAATAATACGTATGATGATGAGTGGATCACAGATCCCCTGACTGTAGAAATGATAAAAGATGTAGATAAATCAGAAGTCATCGGTCCTCATCTTATAGAGAGTCCTGTATTGGGCCCGATTTCTGTAAAAGAGATATCAGGCGGTGTAAAAACATTGATCTTGATGGCTTTTGATGATTCAGGAAGAATTTTTAATGCATCCGCTTGTGGCAACAATTGTGCGAAATGGATTCTGGAAATCGGAAAAAGGAAGGATCTGACAATTAATCTGCGGCATATTATGAATTTTGGAAAAGAGCCTTTTGAAATCAAAATTCTTAACAATGGGGAAATGGTTCAGGATCTTGATCGTTTTATAGCGGTGGCCGCTAAGTACGTGTAGGTGAGAAGATGACGGGAAAGCATAAGATTATTGTAAAAAACAACAGGCTTTATTACGAGCTTGAAATAGAAGAAAAAATAACCATAATCCGTGGAGACAGTGCAACAGGAAAAACAACACTCATTGATATGATATGGCAGGCACGGCATTATGAAGATTCCAGCGGAATAGAGCTGATCAGTGAAGTCCCATGCAAAGTATTGTACAGGGATAACTGGAAGTGGTCTGTGGAGGAGGCAGCAGATACTATATTTTTTATTGATGACGGAAATGTTTTTGTCACTACAGAAGAGTTCGCGGATGCTGTAAAAAGAAGCGACAGTTATTTTGTCATTGTTATCAGAGAAAATCTGTATCATCTTCCGTATAGCACAGATGAAATATATGGGCTGCGCTGTTCCGGACGATATCGTGACACAAAAAGGATGTATCAGCAGATGTATCGGCTGGGTCCGGCGGAAGCTTAGGATTGCACTTCAATATAAATTCAGTAAATCAGGTGGATGAAGCATCTTAAAGAGTCAAGCAGAGGATGTGTCTTATGGATATGAGTTTCAGATAAATTATGACGATACAAAAAAGCCTATATTTCGTTCAGACAGATATCAGTTTACGGTGGTGATGTCAAATCTGAATTATGATGTCCCTCAGAATGTCCCCCGGATGTCCCTCAGAATGTCCCCCCCCCCAGGATAATATGGAGGATCAGATTATTGGCTTAATTCAAAAAAACAACAAGATGAGCACAGAAAAGATGGCTATGATTTTAGGCGTGAGTTCTAAGACGGTAAAACGCCGTATAAAACAAATGGATCACGTAAATTATATTGGACGGGGATCAAATGGCCATTGGGAGATTTCAGAGGAGAAGTGATAGTCCACTTTTTAGATCAACTCCAACCTCTTTTTTGTTATTCTTTATAATTTGAATTATAATGTTCCAGAAAAAGAGGTGTTAATTGATCCGGAAAAGGTGTTAATTGATCCGAAAAAAGCGTTAATTGATTTGGAAAAAATTTCAATTCATAATGCTATTGATAAACTGAATGCGAACCAGGCAGCAAAGAAAAAGCAAATCTTTTGTTTGAGAAAATGGGATTTGATAAGATTTTTGGAAGAAAAGAGATTATGGAAAATATCAATTTGTAAGACAAAAATGAAGTGGTCGAAAAAACGTAGACAAACTGACCATTACACGGTATAGTATAGATAGTAAATCTGATCAATTGAATATTGTATATCATTCCTGCTAAGGCGGGCATGGTAGCCGATCCTTTAGGAAGCCGTTGACAGTAAGCCGAACACCTTTTATTAGCCGCAGCCAATATCCGGCTAATATCTACCGGTTGTTCTGGGTTTACAGTGGCTGACAGCAATTGACCAGAAACGATTTGAACTGTAGTAAAAGACCTTTTATTGCGAGCCTTGCGTGAACTGAACATGACTTGGATTGACAGTGGTCAGGAGACCTCCTAAGCGAGGGGTCAGAGGTTCAAATCCTCCCGGAGACGCTAGGCAAAGGCGGAAATGCAGTGGTTTTGATTGACTCACGTGCGTCCGCCTTTTGTTAGCAGAAAGGCAAATATCTCATGATAATTGCCACCAATTGATGGCAGAAATCAAGACAAATGCCACCAAATATATCGAAATGCCACCAGCATTTTGAAAGGTTAATTGCCACCAAATGGGAAGAGCCTTTTGGAAAGTGATTATTAGGTCTGTCAATCGGAGTAACTATTAGCTTTTGTAGAAATCAAGAAAGAGAAAGCATAATATCTGCCACCAACTGTTAGCAGGAAACAATTTCATTTTGATGACACTGCCATCACCAACGATCGACAAGCTCGTTTGGTTCGAATCAATCTTTAGCAAGAATGATTTGGACTGAACGAGCTTTTTTGTCGTTCACAAAAGAAAGGAGTTACAGATGTCAGAAGAAATAATGAACATTGGATCTGCAGAGGGAGATCAGGTATTGGAACTGGATATTAATCGGTTAAGAGCTTTCAAGAACCATCCATTTAAAGTGACTGCTGACATGAGCAATCCTGAAATGGCTGCTCTTCTATCCTCTCTTGCAAAAAGTATGCAGAAATAGTTGTGAATTATATATTTTCTTGACGAATTTCTATTTTTTATAGTACAATACATTATGTATTCGAGACAAGATATTGGGACATGATTACCCAAAGAGTCTTAAAAGCGATTATTACGGACCACTCTGATTTCAGAGTTAAGGCCATACGGACAGCCGGGTCCACTGCCGACAGGCGATTTTTCGCCTTATTGATTGAGTTAAAAGCTCAGTTTTATAAGTTGGTTACTTTATAACCGAAATGCGTGAATTACGCAAACTTGTGAAATGGTCAATAAAGAGTAGTAAAAGTTATTCTTGCTATATAGACTCTAAGTACCCTATATCAACTCTGATATAACAGACGATATCCTTTTTGAAATCGTTTGGTTTGTAGTTTTATGTTACGGTAATACAAAAATCAGATTGTGATACAAAACAGGTTGTGTAATGCAGCCTGTTTTTTTTGTTTGTGAGGTGAAAACGAATATGAAAAATATAACAAAACCAGATCAAAGCCGTGCGCCAATTTATGAAGCGCTTCAGACTTTTCGACACATGAGGGTGGTTCCCTTTGATGTTCCGGGTCATAAGCACGGAAGGGGAAATCCGGAACTTACTGCTTTTCTTGGAGAGCAGTGTGTAAGTATTGATGTAAACAGTATGAAACCGCTGGATAATCTGTGCCATCCGGTTTCCGTTATTCACGAGGCTGAACTGCTTGCTGCAGATGCTTTTGGAGCATCGCACGCTTTTTTAATGGTAGGCGGGACAACTAGCGCTGTACAGAGCATGGTTCTGTCTGTATGTAAACGGGGAGATAAAATCATTTTGCCACGCAATGTACATAGAAGTGTTATCAATGCATTGGTATTGTGTGGTGCAAATCCAGTGTATGTAAATCCAGAGGTGAATTGTCATCTGGGAATTTCTCTTGGGATGCAGCGAGGGCAAGTTGCCAAAGCAATTTCTGAAAATCCGGATGCAGTTGCAGTATTAGTAAACAATCCTACTTATTATGGTATATGTAGCGATTTGAGAGCAATTGTGAAAATGGCGCATGAGGCAGGGATGTATTGTATTGCAGATGAAGCGCATGGTACACATTTTTATTTCGGGGAAGATATGCCTGTTTCGGCGATGGAAGCCGGTGCTGATATGGCTGCGGTATCCATGCATAAAAGTGGAGGAAGTTTAACTCAGTCAAGCCTTCTCTTGACGGGACCGAATATCAATCCAGGTCATGTCAGACAGATTATCAACCTGACACAAACGACATCCGGAAGTTATCTTTTGATGTCCAGTCTGGACATCAGCAGACGAAATCTTGCACTCCGAGGGAAGGAAGTATTTGCTGGTGTTGTGGACATGGCAGACTATGCCAGAAAGGAAATCAATGCTGTCGGTGGGTATTATGCTTTTGGAAGCGAACTTATTAACGGAAATTCCGTGTTTGATTTTGATCCTACAAAATTAAGTGTACATACCAGAGATATCGGTCTTGCAGGAATTGAAGTATATGATATTCTGCGAGACGAATATGATATTCAGATTGAATTTGGAGATATCGGAAATATCCTTGCTTATTTATCTATCGGAGATCGTATGAGTGATCTGGAAAGATTGGTGAGTGCCCTTGCTGAAATTCGCAGGAGATATCAGACAGACAGCAGCGGGCTTCTCAGTCAGGAATATATTTCGCCTGAGGTTGTAACAAGTCCTCAGGAAGCATTTTATTCCGGAAAAAGGAGTATCCCTCTGGAAGAAAGTATCGGTTGTGTCTGCAGTGAGTTTGTCATGTGTTATCCACCGGGGATTCCAATCCTGGCTCCAGGTGAGAGGATTACGAAAGAAATCCTTGATTATATTCAATATGCCAAAATAAAAGGATGCTCTATGACTGGACCGGAGGACCCGGAAATCATGAATATTAATGTTTTGGAATAAGGAGGGTTTGATCATTGGAACTATGGTTTAGCGAATTTCATGCACCGGATGTGAAACACAGTATCCGTGTAAACCGCCATCTGTATTCGCACAAAAGTGATTATCAGCAAATTGATATTTTCGATACACCGGAATTTGGCCGTGTGCTTGCACTTGACGGAAATGTGATGCTGACAGAAAGAGATGAATTTATCTATGATGAAATGATCACGCATGTTCCGATGGCAGTGCATCCGCATGTAAAAGATGTTCTCGTCATTGGAGCCGGAGATGGTGGTGTTGTCAAAGAACTTACCAGATATGACTGCATTGAAAAAATTGATCTGGTGGAGATGGATGTTCAGGTAATCGAAGCCTGCAGGACTTATCTTCCGGAAAATGCATGCCGTCTGGATGACCCGCGGGTACATATATTTTTTGATAATGCACTGCGATTTATCAGACGGTGTACATCCGAATACGACTTGATCATCGTAGATTCGATGGATCCTTTCGGACCATCTGAAGGATATTTTACCAGAGAATTTTATGGTATCTGTTTCAATGCTCTTCGGGAAGACGGTATTATGGTTAATCAGCAGGGGAGCCCATTCTATAAGCATGATGCCGATGAAATGAAAAGATGCCATAAACGTATTGTAAGTACTTTCCCGATCAGCAGAGTATATCAGGCCCATATTCCTACATATGCTGCCGGATACTGGCTTTTTGGCTTTGCCAGCAAAAAATATCATCCGATTGATGATTTTAATGCCGCCGGCTGGAAACAGCTGAATCTGAACACAGAGTATTACACGACCAGATTACATATCGGGGCATTTTATCTTCCGGCATTTCTGGAAAAAATGTTAAAGGAGGTAGAATAGTGTGAAACAAAATATCGAAACTTTTATTGGCTGTGATTGTGAATACAAGGATGCAAAAACGGTTTTGTTTGGTGCACCTTTTGATTCTACTACAAGTTTCCGTCCGGGAGCCAGATTTGGTTCGTCAGCAATCAGACACGAAAGCTTCGGACTGGAAACATATAGCCCGTATCAGGACAAGGACTTGACAGAGTATCAAGTATTTGACAGTGGAGATTTAGAACTTTGTTTTGGAAATTCTAAAGCTGCTCTTTCTGATATTGAGGACAGAACCAGACAGATTTTACAGGATGAAAAGTTTCCATTGATGATTGGTGGAGAGCACCTTGTGACACTGGGGGCTGTAAGGGCTGTTCTTGAGAAATACCCAGACCTTCATATTGTGCATTTTGATGCACATACAGACCTTAGGAATGATTATCTGGGAACAGAGTTAAGTCATGCCTGTGTCATGAGAAGGTGTCATGATCTTCTGGGTGACGGCCGGATCCATCAATTTTGTATTCGAAGTGGTGAGCGGGAAGAATTCGAATTTGCAAAAATACATACAGATATCCATCCCTTTGGCTTTGATGGTCTTCCAGAGCTTATAAATCATTTAAGAAAATCTTCAATTCCGGTATATTTTACCATTGACCTGGATTGTCTTGACCCATCTGTTTTTCCGGGCACAGGAACCCCGGAAGCAGGCGGTGTCACATTTATGCATCTTTTATCTGCAATTCTGACGGTTTGCCAGAGCAGAATTGTGGGTGCCGATATTAACGAGCTTGCACCTATGCTTGACCAGAGCGGTGTATCTACTGCGACTGCATGCAAAGTGCTGCGTGAGCTTTTGTTAGCACTCAATCCATAATATCGGTGTATATGCTGGAAAAGAGGATTTTTTATAACAATTATCAAGATACAAGAAAAGGAGAAATGAAACATGAGTAGAGTATTAATTATTGGATGTGGCGGAGTTGCCAATGTTGCAATCAGAAAATGCTGTCAGGTTAGTGATGTATTTTCTGAAATTTGTATTGCCAGCAGAACAAAATCCAAATGTGATGCGTTGGCAGAATCACTTAAGGACAAAACATCTACAAAAATTGAAACTGCAGAGGTGAATGCTGATAACGTACAGGAGATTATAGATCTGATCCATTCTTATCATCCGGATCTCGTAATGAATATTGCGCTTCCATATCAGGATCTCACCATTATGGATGCCTGCCTTGCATGTGGAGTCAACTATATGGATACTGCCAATTATGAGCCAGAGGATACAGATGATCCGGCCTGGAGAGAAATCTATGAAAAACGATGCAAAGAACAGGGATTTTCTGCATATTTCGATTACAGCTGGCAGTGGGCATATCGTGAAAAATTTGAGAAAGCCGGACTTACAGCACTTCTTGGCTGTGGCTTTGATCCTGGCGTGACACAGGCTTATTGTGCTTATGCAAAAAAACATGAATTTGACACAATTGATACCATTGATATCCTTGACTGTAATGGTGGTGACCATGGATATCCTTTTGCAACTAATTTTAATCCGGAAGTAAATTTAAGAGAAGTGTCCGCTCCGGGAAGTTATTGGGAAGATGACCATTGGGTAGAGATTCCTGCCATGAGTGTTAAGCGCGAATACGAATTTGACAGTGTCGGCCAGAAAGATATGTATCTTCTTCATCACGAAGAAATCGAATCGCTGGCTCTCAATATTCCGGAAGTGAAAAGAATCCGTTTCTTTATGACATTTGGACAAAGCTATCTCACACATATGAAATGTCTTGAAAATGTAGGGATGCTGTCTACTACGCCAGTGAATTTTGAAGGACAGGAAATTGTACCGATTAAATTTTTAAAAGCCCTTTTACCAGATCCTGCAAGCCTTGGACCTCGTACGCATGGAAAAACAAATATTGGATGTATTTTTACCGGAAAGAAAGATGGTCAGGAAAAGAAATACCATATTTATAATGTATGTGATCATCAGGAATGCTATCGTGAGGTAGAAAGCCAGGCAATCAGCTACACAACAGGAGTACCTGCAATGTGTGGAGCATTAATGCTGCTTACCGGAAAATGGGATAAAAAAGGTGTCCACACTGTAGAAGAATTTGACCCGGATCCGTTCCTTGACGCACTGGACAAATACGGACTTCCACGTCGTGAAAACCATAATCCGATTTTGGTGGATTAATGATGAAAACAAATATAACAGATAATCGGCCACCGTTTTGTTTATTAAACGGAAAAACTCCAACGGAATTGTTTTCTGATCTGCCAACACCATGTTACGTCATAGATGAAGCCGGACTCATAAAAAATGGTAAAATTCTTCAATCTGTTATAAAGAATACAGGATGTAAAATACTGCTGGCTCAGAAAGCGTTTTCAAATTATAATTTTTATCCGCTTTTATCGGAATATCTTTCAGGGACGGAAGCCAGCGGACTATTCGAAGCAAGACTTGGAGCAGAAAAAATGCCCGAAAAGGAAGTACATGTTTTCTGTGCTGCATATAAAGAAAACGAATTTGATGAACTTCTGGATTATGCGGATCATATTGTGTTTAACTCTCCCGGACAGTTGAAAAAATACGGTGAGAAAGCAAAAAACTGTGGAAAAAGTATAGGACTGCGTATCAATCCTCAGTATTCCACGCAGGAAGGACATGAAATATATGACCCCTGTGCCCCGGGAAGCCGGCTTGGAACAACACGGGATGTATGGAATGCTCAAATGACAGATGAGCTGATAAACTTGTTGGATGGACTCCATTTTCATACGCTTTGTGAACAAAATGCGGATGCACTTAAGCAGACGCTGGAGGCTGTGGAGGATAAGTTTGGAGATGTTCTGTCACGAATGAAATGGATAAACATGGGAGGTGGACATCATATTACACGTGAGGACTATGATGTCTCTCTTCTGGAAGAACTGATTACCCATGTACAAAATAAATGGGAGGTGGAGGTATATCTGGAACCTGGAGAGGCAGTCGCTTTGAACGCGGGATACCTTGCCTGCCGGGTTCTGGATATTGTGCAGAATGGTGATATAAAAACAGCTATTCTGGATGTCAGCGCTGCATGCCATATGCCAGACGTCATTGAAATGCCTTATATACCTCCATTGTATGGTGGAACCGATGGAGAAGAAGGAGAATATTCTTTTCTTTTAGCAGGTCCCACTTGTCTGGCTGGTGATGTCATAGGCAGATACAGTTTTTGCCAGGAACTTCAGATCGGAGATCTTCTTCTTTTTGGTGATATGGCAATTTATTCAACTTGTAAAAATAACACTTTCAATGGTATTCCACTGCCAGATATATGGAAAAAAACAAGTTCTGGAAAATTTGAGAGAATTACGGATTTTGGATATTATAATTTTAAAAACAGACTGGGAAAATAATGAACCACCTGTCGAGTATTATCTAATCCTGAAATGGCTGCTCTTCTATCCTCTCTTGCTAAAAGTATGCAGAAATAGCAGAAATAGTTGTGGACGAAAGTTCTTAACAAATTGGTATTCTTGTAGTATAATAAATCTGTAAAAAGAATGATTCGAAAAATTGAATATTGTTTCACCATTTCTGTTTTGTCAGAGGTTTCCGGTGATCAATATTTATGCTTTCGAACTTTCTTATGAACATTCCCCAGATGGTGGCAAATGCCAAAGATTTGCTAACAAAAAGGGGTGTACAGCTAATAACAAAGAATAACAAGGATTGTCTCGGACGGGATTCGGAACCGAAAAAAGCCTTGATTTTACTTGACTTAGGAGCACTTCGCTTAACTGTGTTTGACACCGTAGCGTGGTGCTCCTAAGCGGTAGGTCGGAGGTTCAAATCCTCTTAGCGACGCCAAAAACTCCGCCGAAAACGTTGATTTTTCAAGGTTTTCGGCGTTTTCTATTTTCCGAGAAAAGTTGAACTTATAGAAATATGTGATTAGCAGGAGTGATTTTTGCTAATCAAATTTATCGAGAAAGATTGAACTCCGCATATTATAGTCATGGATTAGCTCTTATATTCTTGCTAATGATTAGCAAGAAATTTTTTGAATTTGCTAATCAAACTTCCTTCCCTGCTAATTTGAGGAAAATTCTTGCTAAAAATCCTGCTAATTTAAAAGGCGATTGTTACAAATGCAACCGATTATTATACGGTTTTATATAGTCACTATAATCGTACATTTGAGCTGACTCTGGACATGCACAGGTCAAGATGGTGGCGGATGTATATTCGCATATCATAGACGATGACAGACGACTCAATGCACAGCGTTTTGAGGAACAGTTTTATCAGGGCAGAGGTCAGATGCCGACAGAGAAAGTGCAGGCGGAAACCGTACCCGAAGCGTCACAATCCGACAAAGTGATGCTGTTAATCCCCATCAAGAGCCCGACCACGGAGAATGAAAAAGTCAGAAAATCTGCTTTTGTATTACGGGGTGGATCTTGCTCTTTGAAAATTCATACCCTCTCACTAATAGAAACGAAACGAGCTTGTTTTACAGTGTAGATTGCAAATTTAAATAATTTCTTTACCCCACACTATATTGATATTAACTGAAATGTTGGGTATAATATGGGTGGGTGAGAACAATGAATTTAATAATCAGTACCGTAAAAAAGGAAAAACGGCGGATCGATTATATGTTGGGAAAATACCGGGATATTCTATCAAGACTTCCTAAAGGCACGATTTCTGAAAAGAAAGTCAATGGAAATACTTACTGTTATTTAAAATACCGGGATGGGAAAAAAGTGATTTCAAAATACATAGGAAAAAATGATATTGAATCCATGCGTGAACAGATTGAAAAACGGCATCATGTGGAGGCGATGATTCACTTCCTGACAGAAGAACAGAAACTTGCAGAAAAAGTGTTGGAGGGAAAGCTATGATCTTATATCATGGAAGCAATGTGATAGTCTCAGAACCTAAGCTGGTTCAGCAGAATCGGTTTTTGGATTTTGGGTTTGGATTTTATACGACTACAAATAAGAAACAGGCAGTTTCCTTTGCGGAAAAAGTGTACCGCAGGCGGAAAGAAGGCGGAAAAGTCGTTAATGTTTATGAGATTGACGAGCAGACAGCTTTTGCAGAATGTTCGGTGTTACGTTTTGAGTGTGCTGATGAAGCGTGGCTGGACTTTGTATCAGATAACAGATCCGGCAACTATGAAGGACCTGAATATGATTTTGTCTATGGACCTGTTGCCAATGATGATGTATATACAACCTTTACCCTCTATACATCTGGTGTCCTGACAAAGGAGCAGACAATAGAAGCTTTGAAAATCAAGAAATTGTATAATCAGTTGGTCTTAGGTTCTGAAACAGCATTAAGCTATCTGAAATTTAAAGGAATTTTGCCGGAGGTGGAATGATAATGGATGAAAAGAAATTTGAGGCTATGCTGACCTTGATCGTACCAAAGACAGTTAATTTAATTACTGAAAACTATCCATATGATGAAATTACGGCATATAAAGAATTTTATGCATCAAAGGTTTATTCTCTGTTGGAGCAGGAAGAGACAAAAATATGGCATTTCAGCCCTTTAACGTTATTTAATATGTTCGACGAGGAAAAAAGAACCGGAGATTTTACAATTCCAGAGGAGGTATGATAATGAGTAAAGAAGGGAATTTTTTGGCGTATTGTATTGAAAAATATAAATCGGCGAAGCACCTGACCGGAAAACAGGTCAGCGAACTGTTCAGTCAATATAATGTATGGGACTATATTTACTCTTGTTTTGAGGCGCTGCATACAACTGGAGATAATTATATTGTGGATGATATTGATTTGTATATTGAAGCGCGTCAACAGGCAATGGCATAAAAGAGGTACAGTCATCAGATTTCATTTCTGGTGGCTGTATTTTTTTGTCAAAAATAATCAAAAAAGGTTAATCATTGACACTGTAAAATACTCCGATTTCCTTTCTATATATGAAGAGGTTCATATCATGACTCTTCGTATTAATGAATGGAAAGAGGTATGTATGATGGTAGAAAAACGGTGTTATACAGTAGCAGAATTACAGGAAATCCTTGGAGTCAGCCGACCGACAGTTTACAGCCTTCTGAAAAGGAATGAATTCCGTTGGATCCAGCTGGACGGTGGAAAGTACCGGATCTCCAAAAAAAGTTTTGATGACTGGCTTGATAAGCAGCCGACAGCAGAATTATTCTAGTACGAAAAAAATCATTCGACATAGTAATGTATTTTTAATATTTCCGTTATCCTTTCAGCAGGAAGGGAGAATTGTCTATGGATAAAAAGGAAGAATGGATGAAAGAAGAATATCAGGATTTGATCAAGGACATTGAATCCAATAGTCCATATAAAAGAAACCCATCTCCTCAAAAGAAATGGATGAGCGTAACGGAAATGGGAGAATTGTTAGGACTTAAGAAGACGGATCGGTACTGGCTATTACAAACTTAATAAGGGAAACAACAGAATATGATAAGAAGGCTGCACTTGAGACAAAAAAGCTGAAAAGCTGGTGCAAAAGTGTTAGCGCATTTGCCAATACGTCCGGCGGAGTATTGATTTTTGGTATTTCAGATGACGGGAATATTATTGGCCTTGCCGATCCGGTGGGAGATGCAGAAAAAATCAGTGAAATCATAAAAGGCAGACGGGATCCTATACCGGAATTCACTCTACGATTTTGTGAAGAAGAGGGGAAAACATTAGTTATCCTGGATATTTGTAAAGGTGAGGAGACACCATATTATTATTCCGGGGATGGAGTGCTGGAAGCATATATCCGTGTCGGGAACGAGAGTGTGAAAGCAACTTCTACCGAGTTAAAAAGGCTCGTCCTCCGGGGAAAGAATACATCCTATGATTCACAGCTTTCTTCTTATAAAGCAGAGGACTATGCTTTTTCAAAATTGAAAGAAAGATATAAAAAGTGGACAGGAAACAGCTTTGACGACAAAGATCTGACTTCTTTTGGGCTGGCAGATGAACAGGGATGTCTGACTAATGCAGGGGCGCTCCTTGCCGATGAAAGCCCGATCAGATGGTCAAGGGTGTTCTGTACAAGGTGGAATGGCATAAATAAGAGCGGCGGCATAATGGCTGCAATGGATGATGCAGAATATTCTGGCAGCATAATTTCTCTGATTGAAAATGGAGAAGCCTTTATCAAACCTGATCCAGGAACGGGAGCCGTTCACAGTACCATCCACCAGAAGAAATCCGGTCCTTGCAGATGTGCTGAACCGTCTGGGATATATGGAACGGAAAGGCAGCGGATTTGAGAAAATCATCAGCGGATATGAGTTTCAGATAAATTATGATGAAAGTAAAAAGCCTAAATTCCGGTCTGACAGATACCAGTTTACAGTGGTGATGCCAAATCTGAATTATGATGTCCTCCAGGATGTCACCACAAATGTCATCAGTGATGTCACCACGAATGTCACCAAAGACAAGCTGGATGATAAGATTTTAAGCTTGATCAGAAAAGACAGCAGGATCAGCACAAGAAAAATGGCAGAAAGGTTAGGCGTTAATGTCAGAACGATAAGCCGTCATTTGAAAAAAATGGATCACGTAAATTATATTGGACGGGGATCAAATGGCCATTGGAAGATTTTAGAGGAGGAATAATATGTTTTTCTTTTTATAAATACTTTCCTGAGATTTTCTACTCATGGAGTGGAGAATCTGGCAGGTTGGTTTTATAGACATACTATCGAGTATTATTGCAAATAAAAGACGATAGAGAAAGACTGTAGTCGAAAAGTCGTAGACAAACCGGCCATTACACGGTATAGTATAGATAGTAAATCTGATCAATTGAATATTGTATATCATTCCTGCTAAAGTGGGTATGGTAGCCGATCCTGTCGGTAGCCGTTGACAGTAATGCGGACACCTTATATTAGCCACGGCCAATATCCGGCTAATATTTACCGGTTGTTCCGGGTTTACAGAGGCTGACAGCAATTGACCGGAAACGATTTGAACAATAGTAAAAATGCTTTAACAGCGTGCCTTGTGTGAACTGAACATGACTCAGATTGACAGTGGTCGGGAGACCTCCTAAGCGCTAGCTGTGGGTTCGATTCCCGCACGGGACGTTTGAAATAAGAGTGGATATGATTGCATAAATCATAGTCCACTTTTTTCTTAATGGAGAGAAAGGAGGAGGTTTTATAATGAAAGTAGAAGAATTTAAAAAAATCTTAGACAAAGGGGAAACAGATGCTGTTGAATTTAAATCTTGGATTAAAGCGAAAAATCAAAAGGAGATTATTTCGCTTGCTGTGGATGAGTTAATTGCATTCGCAAATCATAGAGGTGGAACTGTTTATTTTGGAGTAGAAGATAATCCTGTTGAAGTGACAGGATGTGATAGGAAGTATGATAGCCAACGAATTATAGAAGGAATTTATGATAAGACAAGGCCATCGTTATTTACTGAAATAGAAGAATTTGAGTATAATGGTAAGCTTGTTATTGCAATTTCAGTTAAGGCAGATGGGAAAATTTATACAACAACGGATGGAAGATGCTTAAAACGTTTAGGAAAGAATTCAAAACCATTATATCCAGATGAGTTAAGCAACGTATATTCATCGATTCAAAATCCAGATTTTTCTGCAAGAATTATAAGTGAAAGTACACTGGATGATGTAAATAAACTTGAGGTTTATAGATTAAAGGAAAAACTAAGGGTTAGAGATGCTAAATCTACACTTCCTGATTTGGATGACAATGATTTTTTAAGAGGTTTACAATTGACGAAAATGGATGGAGATATTGAACGACTTACCATTGCAGGTCTATTATTTGTCGGAAAGGAAACTTCAATTCGTAGAATGTTACCACAAGCAGAAGTTATTTATCTACATTATTCTGATAATAATTTGGAAGAATATGATGCAAGGCTGGATTTAAAAATACCATTGATAAATATTATAGATAAACTTACAGAAAGAGTTCAGACTTATGGAAAAATAGAGAATATACAAATTGGTTTATTTAGATTAGAGATAGAAGAATTTCCAGAAAGAGTATTTCAAGAAGCATTGCTTAATGCTTTGTCACACAGAGATTATCAAAGTAATGCAGCTATATACGTGAAACAGTATCCAGATCGAATTGTAATTGAGAATCCAGGTGGATTTCTAGATGGAATCACGGAAAATAATATTATTACACATCCATCTGTTCCAAGAAATAAATTAATAGCTGAGACATTGCAACATTTGAAATATGTTCAAAGAACAGGACAAGGTGTGGATATAATGTTTAAAGATATGGTTTCCTTAGGAAAGCCATATCCAAGATACAAATCTTTCAATGATGCTGTTTCCCTAACAATATATAATGCAATTGATAATACAAAATTTGTAAAATTTATAGTTGAAATACAAGAAGAGCATATCGAAATTATGTCATTGGCAGAAATAATGATATTAAGAGATTTGTTGGATAACCGTAAAGAGTCATTGTCAGTTTTATCAGGTATAGTTCAGAAATCATTAGATGAAACAAAAAAATCATGCAATAAATTGATTGCTAAAGGATTAATTGAGGTTGTAGGAAAAGAGTATATGTTAACAGCTAAGGTATATGAGATACTTAAGTCAGATATAGAGTATACAAGAGATAAAACAATACAGTATATTAAGGCTAAAAATATGATTATAGATTATTTAGGTATGAAAGGTAATGATAAAATAACGTCTGCTAAAATTCAAGAAATGTGTGGTTTTACTAAGCAACAAGCAAGAAGAACTATTGATAAAATGAGAGAAGAAGGAATCATAGATATTTGTAGGCGTGGAAAATATTCGTATTATGTGAAGTGTTGAGGTTACGAGTTTTCTTACGAGTTATTTTATAAAAAAACTCGTAAGAAAACTCGTATGAAAGAAATCAAATAGAGAAATGCTTGTAAACACAGAGGTTATTAATAATATTTACGAGTTTTTTATGAGTTAGATAGTTAAAAAGACTTATAAGAAAGTAACTCAGACATATAAATTATATATATGGAAAAAGGAAGGGGATTTTATTCTAAATATTTATTATGGTGAAATGATAGGGGGCATATCAAATTGATATGCCCTTCACATAAGAAAAAGGACAAAAAATCTGTGCCAGCATCAGTTTTGCCTCCGAAATTCCGAGGGAGTAATCTTTGTAATCCTACGAAAAGTGGCAATAAAATGGCTGGCATCGGTGAATCCAGTACGGTGAGCTATGGACTGGATCTCAGTTCGTGGTTCCGTGATTAGCAGTTCCTTTGCCTTACTGATGCGAAAGGAAATCAGGTATTCCACGGTGGAGCAGCTCATATATTTTCGAAAAAGCCTAGACAGATACTGAGGTGTAATAAAGACTAGGCTGCTTAAACCTGTCGTGGTCAAAGGTTCTGCATATCTTTTTTCGATTTCTTTTATTACGGGAGCTACGTAGTTCTGATAGATTGGGTCGTCTGTTAAGCCGAGGGAGTGGGAGCCACAGGCGAATTCCAAGAGCATTTGATAGCAGCTAACGGATAGGAGTTCCTTTTTGTATGGACTGGCCGCACAGAGTTTGGCACACTCCTCAATCATTTCTGCAATCTTTTCTCCCTGTTCTCGATGGATCCAAATGGCGGAATGACTGCCTACGATACTGGGGATGCTGCTTTCTAGTGTACCAGTGAATGAGGCAAACTTTGTGTACCAGATGGCTCCTTCTTTTTCATAAGAGTGGCGGATGTGGGGAGCCAGAAGAAGTCCTTCATCTTCGTGTAGGACGAAGCTTCCCACGGATGTCTCAATCCTGCCACAGCCTTTCTCGGTCTGAAGATAGTGATAGTAAGGGTAGCCTTTTGGGCGGACTACATGTGGCTGTTCCCATTCTGTCCCAATGGATTCAAAGGTGAAAGGTACGTCCACAGGGACGCTTCGAAATATGACGGTCATAGAGAAACCTCCTGTTTCAAAATCTTATATTTATTAGTTTAACATATCATACAAAAGGGTGTCCATTTCTATTATAATAACTGCAAATGCAGAAAACGTGAATGCAGAAGGAGGACTGATATTACATGAAGACATTTGATTACAGCAAAGTAAAGGATCCGCAGTATTTCAGAGATGGGAGCTGGATAAGTGCGTGTTCCGATCATTTATATTTTGCCTCAGAGGTGGATATGCTGGAAGGCCGTTCGGATTTTACAGAGTGCCTGAACGGACTTTGGAAATTTCATTATGCTAAAAACTATGGTTCTACTATTAGCGGCTTTGAGAAAGAAGAGTACAGCTGTGAGGGATGGGATGATATCCGTGTACCAGCACATATACAGATGGAAGGATATGACGTGCCTCAGTATGCCAATACCCAGTATCCATGGGAGGGGCTAGAGGACATCCGTCCTGGCGAGATACCAGAATATTTCAACCCAGTGGCAAGCTATGTGAAATATTTTACTGTACCAGAACGTATGAAGGGGAAACGGCTTTTTATATCTTTCCTTGGAGCGGAGAGTGCTCTTGCCTTGTGGCTGAACGGGACATTTGTAGGATATAGTGGCGACAGCTTCACGCCTTCGCAGTTTGAACTAACAAAATATGTGAAGGACGGAGAGAACAAGCTGGCTGTTCAGGTGTTTAAATGGACTGCAGGCAGCTGGTGCGAAGATCAGGATTTCTTCCGTTTTTCAGGTATATATAGGGATGTTTATCTCTACACAGTTCCAGTGGTACATATAAGAGATATGAGGATTCGTGCGATTCCTGATGAGACGCTTACAAAGGCGGAGCTAGAGATTCGGACAGAGACGTGGGGCGATGGAAAGGCAAAGTTTACTCTTTCCCTTGACGGCAACGTGTGGATGGAAGAAGAGAAAGTCCTCAACGGAGAGAATGTTTACTCATGGCAGATTAATCAGCCAAAGCTCTGGAGTGCAGAGAATCCAGTTTTATATGACTTGATGGTGACTGTATACAGCAGTGACGGTACAGTCAGCGAGCTTATTCCACAAAAGGTCGGCTTTCGTCGTTTTGAGATGAAAAACAATATTATGACTCTAAATGGAAAGCGTATCGTCTTCAAGGGCGTGAACCGACATGAATTCAGCTCTGTGACGGGAAGGAATGTGTCAGAAGAAGAACTGCGTAAGGATTTGACCATTATGAAACAGAATAATATCAATGCCGTGCGTACTAGCCATTATCCTAACTCGTCCATCGTATATCGTCTTTGTGATGAGTATGGCCTGTATGTGATTGACGAGACCAATTTGGAGAGTCACGGTTCATGGGATACGGGGGATTATAATTATATTGTTCCAAATGATAAGCCAGAGTGGCTTGATATGCTAATCGACCGTGCAAACTCCATGTATCAGCGAGATAAGAATCATCCTTGTGTGCTGATTTGGTCTTGTGGAAATGAGTCTTATGGCGGAAAGGATATTTACGAGATGTCCCAGTTCTTCCGTAAAGTCGACCCAACTCGGCTCGTACACTATGAAGGGGTATTTCAGGATCGTCGCTACAATGATTCCAGCGATATGGAAAGCCAGATGTATCCATCTGTAGAGTCAATCAGGGATTTTTTGCAGAAAGATAGGAGCAAGCCTTTTATCTGCTGCGAGTACACTCATGCGATGGGGAATTCCTGTGGTGCCATGCATAAATACACCGATTTAACTGATACGGAGCCATTGTATCAGGGCGGCTTTATTTGGGATTATATCGACCAGACGCTGTACAAAAAAGACCGATATGGAAAGGAATTTCAGGCATACGGTGGAGATCACGGAGAACGTCCAACCGACTATAACTTTAGTGCCAACGGCATTGTGTACGGTGGCGATCGTGAGCCATCTCCAAAGATGCAGGAAGTGAAGTTCAATTATCAGAATATTACAGCAGAGGTGACAGCAGACAGCATAAGGGTGATTAATAAGAACTTGTTTGTGAATACAGATGCATTTAACTGCGTTGTGACCCTTAAGAGAAACGGCGTGAAGATACAGGAAGCATCTCTTGAGACCCATACCGAGCCACTTCACGAAGACACATATGCACTGCCATTTGGTGAGATGAACGTGTCAGGTGAGTATACGGTTACGGTTTCCTTCCGTCTGAAAGAAGAAACAATTTGGGCATCTGCTGGACATGAAGTGGCATTTGGACAGCATGTGTACAAAGTGAGTGGCGAAGAGAAAGTACACACAGGATTGTTCAAGGTAATTCGGAGCAAACACAATATTGGCGTACGAGGAGAAGGCTTTGAGGTAATATTCTCTGTGCTGAACGGTGGGCTAGTTTCCTATTACTATGGTGGTCGGGAAATGATTAAAGAAATCCCAAAACCAAACTTCTGGCGTGCGCCTGTTGATAATGACTGTGGCAATCAGATGCAGCAGCGTTATGCACAGTGGAAAATTGCGTCGATGTACGTGGATCACCACGAATATCGCAAAGGTCCTTATGGTGGACTGTTAGTACCAGCTGTGGAGGAGAAAGGTGATTCTGTAAAAGTAACGTACACCTATTTGATGCCTACTATGCCAGCGAGTGAATGCAGGCTTTCCTATGAGGTGTTCGGCGACGGAGCAGTCCGTACGACGCTCTCCTATGATTCTGTGAAAGAACTAGGCGATATGCCAGAATTTGGTGTGATGTTCAAGTTTGATGCGGATTACGATCATGTGAAATGGTATGGACTTGGACCTGAGGAAACTTATGCAGATCGCATGAAAGGTGCGAAGCTGGATGTTTATCAGAACCTTGTAAAAGACAATGTAGCAAGATATATTATCCCACAGGAATGTGGTGCAAAACAGGGGGTTCGTTGGGCTTCTGTCACAGACAGAAGTGGATATGGTATGCTCTTCGAAATGGATGAGCAGAGTGGACCGATGATGTTCTCGGCTCTGCCATGGACACCTCATGAAATGGAGAATGCGAAACATCCTTATGAGCTTCCAGAAGTGCATTACACTGTTGTGCGTGCTGCACTAGGACAAATGGGTGTCGCAGGAGATAACAGTTGGGGAGCATATACACATCCAGAATATCTGCTGGATGCGAGTGAGAAAATGGAATTCTCCTTTTCGTTTAAGGGAATCTGTCGATAAACAGTGAAAACAGGAGGAATAATTATGTTAGGTGGACAATTGCTCCACGGAGGAGACTATAATCCAGATCAGTGGCTGTCATATCCTGAAGTATTTGAGGAAGATGTGCGACTTATGAAAGAAGCTGGGGTAAACTGTGTGAGTCTGGGTATTTTTGCCTGGGCCACGCTGGAGCCAGAAGAGGGTCGCTATGAGCTGGACTGGATGGATCATATTATTACAAGGCTTGAAGAGGAAGGAATCTGTGTGATTTTGGCAACGCCATCTGCAGCCATGCCTCACTGGCTGACGCAAAAATATAGGGAAGTAATGCAGGTACAAGCGGATGGGCATAGAAATTTGTCAGGTAAACGTCATAATTTCTGTTACACATCGCCAGTGATGCGTGAGAAGATTACGGCTATTAATCGAGAGTTGTCCAAACGGTTCGGTCGTAGAAAGAATGTGATTCTATGGCATATTTCCAATGAGCTAGGCGGTAATTTCGGTGATTCTACATGCCACTGCGAGCTGTGTCAGGAGGTCTTTCGTGAATGGCTGAAGAAAAAATACGGGACGCTGGATGAGTTGAATAATGCCTGGTGGAACCAGTTTTGGAGCCATACGTATACAGATTGGAATCAAATACATAGCCCAGTTCCATACGGGGAGACGACAAGCACGGCACTTATTTTGGACTGGAAACGGTTCTCCACGGAACAGATTAGTGATTTCTGCGAGATGGAGATTCGTGCTGTGAAAGAATTTTCGGATTTGCCAGCGACCACGAATTTCATGTACTTTTTTAAGGGTCTTGACTATAACCGTATGCAGCGAGGACTTGATATCATATCCTGGGACAATTATCCACACTGGCATAAGCAAAAGGATGAGGTTCCAGCAGCAGTAAAAAGTGCGGCAAATCACAGCATGATGCGGGCGTTCAAAAAAGCACCTTTCCTTCTCATGGAAAGCGCACCGTCAGGCATCAGTTGGCGTACAGCCAATCCACTAAAACGTCCAGGAATGCATATGTTGTCCTGTATGCAGGCAGTGGCTCATGGCTCGGATTCTGCCCTGTATTTTCAGTGGAGAAAGGGAAGAGGAGGATTCGAAAAATTCCACGGTGCTGTTCTGGACCATAAGTACGGCAGTAATACTCGCACATTTCGTGATGTGTCCGAAGTGGGAAAACGCTTCAAGAACTTGAGCACTTTGATTGACGGCACAGTGAACCAGCCGAAAGCGGCCATTGTGTTTGATTGGGAAAACTGGTGGGCAGTCGAGGATACGCAGGGACCGCGTCTAGATTTTGAATATAAAGAGTGGATTGTCTCTCATTACAGAACGTTCTGGGAAGAGGGAATCGAAGTGGACCTCATAAGTATGGATGCCGATTTGGAAGGATATGCGTTGGTATCGGCACCACTCAATTATATGTACAAGGAAGGCTGGGCAGACAAGGTGAGAAAATTTGTTTCCAATGGTGGACACTTTGTGACAACCTGTTTCAGTGGTGAGGTTAATGATACGGATTTGTGTTTCCTTGGACATCATCCACTGGAGGACGTGCTGGGGATTGTTCCAGAGGAGATAGACGCACCATCAGAGGAGTTTGAAAACAGTTTTTGTTACGGCGGTATGGAATATCCTGCAAAAGATTTGTGTGGTATCGTCCATCCAAGAGATACGGTAGAGGTTTTGTCGGTGTATGAGAAAGACTTTTATGCTGGATGCCCAGTTGTCACATGCAATCCATATGGAAATGGAAAGGCATGGTATCTGGCAGCAGAATCAGACCTTGCATTCCTACGGGCATTTTATAAAGATGTCTTTGCAGAGGTTGGCCTTCATAATGCACTGGACACAGAGCTACCTTATGGCGTGACGGTGACAGAACGCAGTAGTGCAGACGGCGAAGGGGAGAAACGAATCGTATTTGTTATGAACTTTAAAAATGAACCAGTGATGGTGGAAGGTATTGGGAAATGGATGGATGCCGAGAGCGGGGAAACCTGCGAAGGCAGTCTTGAGTTGGAAGCATTCCAGTGCAGGGTGCTGACACGATAAAATAATAGGTGGTAGTAAAAGACGGCAGATAATCTGAGGTGGTATGATTCACTTTGTATCTGCCGTTTTTAACCTAATGGGCAAGAAGTCGCCCACCTCTATAGGTGGTGTGATGAATTGCACTATCGCCTTTTAGAAAACAAAGTGATATAATTTTGCTTGTTGACTACTGGGGGAGCTCCAATTGAAGTCATAAAATAATATATAGAGGAACAAGGGCAAAAGAATAAATAATTTTGAGGGAGGTAGATGGATGAAACAACGAAAAGCATATAAATTTAGAATTTATCCAACTGAAGAACAAAAGATATTCTTCAGTAAAACGTTTGGTTGTGTTCGCCTTGTCTATAATCTTATGCTAAATGATAGAATGAAAGCATATGAAGAAAGTAAAGGGAATATTGACAAAAAAATAAAATATCCAACTCCTGCAAAGTATAAAAAAGAGTATGAATTTCTAAAAGAAGTTGATAGTCTTGCTCTTGCCAATGCTCAAATGAACTTAGATAAAGCATATAAGAATTTTTTTAGAGACAAATCCACAGGTTTTCCTAAATTCAAATCAAAGAAAAATCCTGTACAGAGTTATACAACTAACAATCAAAATGGAACGATACGTGTTTTTGAAAATCGGTTAAAGCTTCCAAAACTGAAAGAATTCGTAAAAATTAAAGTACATAGGAAAATAGAGGGAGTAATAAAATCTGCTACTATTTCACGTAATGGTAGTGGTAAGTATTTTATCTCTTTATTGTGCGAAGTTGATATACAAGAACTACCTAAAACCAATTTATCCGTGGGAATTGACTTAGGTATCAAAGATATGGCTATTCTCTCTACTGGAGAAAAAATAGAAAATCTTAAATTTAGAAAACAATTAGAGGATAAACTAAAAAGGGAACAGAGAAAATTATCAAAAACAAAGACTGAAAGTAGCTAAGATACATGAAAAAATTATGAATATGAGAACAGATTTCTTAAATAAGTTAAGTATGGATATCATCAAAAACCACGATATTATCTGTATAGAAGACTTAAATACAAAGGGATTACTACATAATCATAAATTAGCAAAATCGATTGCTGAGGTATCTTGGGGTAATTTTGTCAATAAATTAGAGTATAAAGCAAAATGGTATGGAAAAGAGCTAATAAAAATTGATACATTCTATCCATCAAGTCAAATATGCTCTGTCTGTGGACATAGAGACGGCAAGAAAACCCTTGATATAAGAGAGTGGACTTGTCCAATTTGTCGTACTCATCACGATAGAGATATGAATGCAAGTAAAAATATATTGGCTGAAGGTCTAAGAATAAGAGAAACAGCCTAAAAATAAAAGGAACCGTAGGGACTACGGGGATAGCTTGGTAAATATAGTTGGCTAACAAAAGCAACTACTTCCCAAGAAGAAGCTCCCACTTCAAAAGCTGAAAGCTTTAAGTGGGAGAGGTTCACTGGAAAAATAATTAATCAGACGATAATATATATATTGAAAAGTAAAAACAGGAAGTTTGTAAATAATAGCTTGGGATAGGAAAAGTTTATAGGTAGGAGAGTATTATGTTAAAAATATATTTAGGAAATATGGAGAATGCCATTTATCATCCTCCAACTTATTTTGATAATCAATATGAGGATGAGTGGATTACAGAAGAATTATCAATTCAGATGATTAAAGATGTAGATAAATCAGAAGTGATAAGCCCATATTTGATACAAAGTCCTGTATTAGGAGCAATTTCTACAAAAGAATTATCTGGTGGTGTAAAGACATTAATGTTAATGGCCTTTGACCAATCTGGAAAAGTATTTAATGCGTCCGTATGTGGAGATAATTGTGCAAAATGGATTCTTTCTATAGGAGAGTCAAAAGATCTAACAATAAATTTAAGACATATTATGGATTTTGGAAAAGAAGAATTCAAAATTGAAATTCTCAATACAGGGGATGTTGTCCATAATATGTTAGAATTTGTTAATATTGCAGGAGAATATGTGTAGGTGAGGTAAATGAATAAACAAATTACAATAATGGTTGTTGAAGATGATACAAATATTAATGGTCTATTAAAGACAGTGTTAGAAAAAGAAGGATATCAAGTAATTCAAGCATTTTCGGGGACAGAGGCAGAATTGGTTCTAAAAATGAAACAAGAGGTGACCCTTGTTCTTTTAGATTTGATGTTACCTGGGGTTTCAGGGGAAGAAGTGTTAAAAAGTATTCGAGAAAAAGGCAACATACCAGTCATTGTTTTAACAGCAAAAGACAGTTTGGATGAGAAGATAGGAATGTTGACACAGGGGGCTGATGATTATATTACAAAACCATTTGAAATTCCAGAGGTTCTAGTAAGAATCCAAGTTCAGTTACGTCATATGGGCAGAGATATGGAAAGAAATCAGATTGTCTATCGAAATTTAATGTTGGATAAAAGTAATTATGAAGTCAGCATTGGAAAACAAAAAATTCCAAAGTTTACAAAACAGGAATTTGCAATATTGGAGCTTTTGGCAAGTCACCCAAAAAGGGTATTTAGCAAGGAGGAAATTTTTACTTATGCATGGGAGGAACCTTATATGGGAGAAACGAAAACACTCGATGTGCATATCAGTAATATACGTAAAAAAATAAAAATAGTTACAGAAGAGGAATATATAGAAACTATATGGGGAATAGGATATCGTATACATACTTAGCTTTACTCTTTTTTTACTTTTAATTTGCTTTTTATTTGGAATTTTTCAATAAAATAGCATTAGAAATAAAAAAAGGAGATGAAAGACTTGAGTGATTATTTACTTTGTACCACAGGGTTAACAAAAAGATTTGGTCATCATAAGGCAGTTGATCATGTAAATTTACATATACCAAAAGGTGCTATTTATGGATTTATTGGGAGAAACGGGGCTGGTAAAACAACTTGTTTAAAGATGATTAGTGGGCTATCTACACCAACAGAAGGAGAAATGGAAATCTTTGGATATAAGGGACGAGACCTTAAGCAGATGCGTTCTAGAATAGGGTGTTTAATTGAGATGCCAGGATTATATGAGAACATGACTGCTTATGAAAATTTGAAGATAAAATGTCTGTTTTGTGGAATTCATAAAAAAGGTTATATTGAAGATATTTTAGAAACAGTAGGGCTTTCAGATGCTAAAGCAAAGAAAACAAAGCATTTTTCATTGGGAATGAAACAAAGACTTGGAATTGGACTTGCATTAGTTGGAGAGCCAGATCTTTTAGTTCTTGATGAGCCAATTAATGGACTAGATCCACAGGGAATTGTAGAGATAAGAAATACACTTTATAAGCTACAAAAGGAACGGAATCTTACAATTATAATCTCCAGCCATATTTTGGAAGAATTAGCTAAAATTGCTACAAATTATGGGATTATTCATAATGGTAAATTATTGCAGGAGCTTACAAGAGAAGAGTTAATGAACCGCTGTAGTGAAAGAATCGAGATGACATTGGATGAACCAAAACAGGCAATTCCAGTACTAGATAGGCTGGGATTTACTAAATATCAGGTGACGGATAAAAATCACATACAGGTTTATGAACGATTAAATGAGAGTGCACTGTTAAATATGGAGCTTGCAAAAGAAGGGATTTTGGTACGAGGAATGTCTATTACCAGTGAAGAGCTAGAATCCTATTATTTGAATTTGACAGGGGGTGCTTCTCATGCTTAATTGTATTAGAATGGATTTGTATAGAATGTTTCGAATGAAAAGCTTTTTTGTAATTGGGTTCGTTTTACTTATCGGTATTTTTTTTAGTACTTCTATGTCTGTAACTGATTATAATATGATGAAAGAAGAGCTAGAAAATAATCCCCAGGCATATGAACAGGAGTTTTTGTCTGAAGAAGAGTTAATCAATATAGGAATGAATGTGATGCTGCCAACAAAGATAGGAGAAACAGTAACTGTATATGATCAGGTTTATGCAAATCTTAATGGAAAGTTTATTACTATATTTATGGTGATTTTTGCAGTTTTATTTTCTTCTTCAGACCTTAGTAGTGGATATATCAAAAATATTGGAGGACAGATAGAGAATAGGGGAAAATTAATTCTGTCAAAAGCAGTAGTTTTATTTGGTTATACTGTTTTAACAATGATATTTTACTTTATCATGCAAATAGTTGCTCAGGGAGTTTACTATAAGACTCTAGAGATGGGGCAATTAAAAGAACTTATGATGTATATAGGAACCCAGACACTTTTGCATTACGCACTTCTTTTGATTTGTATGGCAATTACAATTATTGCACAAAGTAAGGTGTTTAGTATGACAACAGCTGTACTATTTTGTATGAATATAATGGTTATTCTATACAGTACTATTGATAAGATTGTAGCGAAGTTTGGAGTGAAAGATTTCAATTTAGTTCGTTACACTGTAACAGGACGGATGTCACTTCTTACTATGACACCATCAGCGAAAGAGTGTGGATGGGCGATACTTATAGCAGCTCTGTTTGGTTTGGGAGTGACAGTGCTATCAAGTCAGGTATTTAGAAAGAGAGATATATAAATTGATTATATTGGTTTGTTTTCTTATCATTATAATTTTGATTCAAGGATATATAATTTGGAAATATAAGCGACAGATGCATGATATCTGTCGCCAGTTGTCGTTTTTGATGAAAAATGAAAGTAATATGTTGATTACTGGTGATGTGGGCTATGGCGGAATGAAAAAGTTAATGGAAATATTGAATGAACTGTTAATGAGCCGAAAAAAGGAGCAAAAAAAGTATTTGGAGAAGGAGAAGATTATTTCAGATACATATACAAATCTCTCTCACGATATCCGCACACCATTGACCTCATTGGATGGCTATTTTCAAATTTTGGAACAGTGTGAAGATTACAAGGAACAGAAGCACTATTTAGATATAATACAAGAAAGAATTCATAGTCTAAAAGATATGTTGGAAGAACTGTTTTTGTTTACGAAAATAAAAAACGAAGATTATCATTTGGAAATGAAACAATGTTGTATCAATCAAATTCTAAAACAGACTATTTTTTCATATTATGATGAATGGATGTTAAAGGGAATAGAGCCTGAAATAAATATTATAGACCAGCCATTATACGTAGAAGGAAATGAAGCAGCTTTTCAGAGAATCTTTCGGAATGTGATTAAAAATACTTTGGATCATGGAACAAAAGGGATAGGGATTTCTTTAGAATCAATAAATGAAAAAGCTTTAATTAGGATATGGAATAAAGTGCAAAATACAAAAGAAATTGATGTAGAGAAAATATTTGAGCGTTTTTATAAGGCAGATGCGGCTAGAAGCCAGACATCTAGTGGACTTGGACTTTCGATTGCAAAGGAATTGGTAGAGAAAATGCAGGGAAAAATAGGCGTGGAGATTATAGATGAAAAATTCTGTATAGAGATAATTTTTTAATTGGGGACGTAGTGAAATTCAATTTTACTACGTCCCCAATTTACATTAATTTGTTGATTTTCGGTAAATTACTTCTGGTTTAATGTAAATCAATTCATAATTGGAATTTGGTTTTTGCATTCTATATTCTAATTGATAGAACAATCTTTTTCCTAAAAGTTCTGTATCTATGTTTACTGTAGTGAGTAGTTCATTAATTTCGCTATATTCCATAATGTTATCAAACCCAGATAGTGCAATATCCTCAGGAACACGATATCCATTCACTGTTAAAAATTGAAACACACAATTGGCAATAAAATCGCTAGCACAAATAAATGCATCAGGCAGCTCTGGCAAGGTTTCCAAAAAAGAGTGAATGCGGTAAAAGTAGGAATGTGGGTCTATAGAACTAGTAAAGCATACATTTTCAGGAATTTTTAAATTGTGTTTATGCATTGCAGCTTGATAGCCTTCATAACGTAAATGGTTTGTCAGAGCATAATGGATGTCCCCAATAAATCCAATGTTTTTATGCCCTTTTTTAATCAAAGACTCTGTAATAGATGCAACAGCATATTTTCCTTCGAGCAATACTAAATCACCTTTCAGAGAGTCTAATGGAAAAATTGTGTTACAGTCCAAAAAGACTTTTGGGATTGATAATTGATTTAGCATTGATAAAAGTTTTGAATCGTAAACATTTAGAACAATCATACCAGACACTGTTTGAGAGGTAAGATGTTCAGGCAGTGTGTAATTCCCTGAAATTTCAGCAGGTACGTAGGTGTATAATAGGGAATAATTTTTCTTTACAGATTCTTTTGCAATCTCGTGTATAATATTCATCCAAAAAGAGGAGGAGTCAGGACGAGATACAACAACCGATATCGTAAAGTTCTCTTCTGTACCAACAGTATTTGTAGTTACGTTAGTAGAAGTTGTGCGTAGTGTTCTAGAAATAGGATAGCCAAGTTCTTCGGCAGTTTTCAGTATAAGATCATGCAAAGAGGGTGATACACCAGGGCGACCATTTAACACTTTCCAAACTGTGATACGAGAAACACCAGCAGAGTCTGCAATCATTTGCATTGTTGGTTTTTTCATAGTTATTGCAACCTCTCTTACTATATTTGATGTATTTATTTTAACAGAAAGTAAACAAATAAGCAAGTTTTGAAAAGAAGTTAAAATAATGTTAAAACAAGTGTATGTTATTTTTTAACAAAAAAACAGTGTTTTTAAGCCTTTTATTGGTATTGATTTGTACATAATAAATGAAATATAAATAAAATATAAATAAAAGTTGATAAATTTATGAAAAAATGATAATATTAAGCATATTCAAGAGAAAATTTAAAAAAATGAAGTTAAAAATGTTAATAACAAAATTTAACTTTTTATAAAGTTGAATGATAAAATTACAAAGGAGATGATGCAATGCAGATGAAAGGAAAGAAAGGAAAGGCGCCAAAAGTTCCAGTGAAGAGGGTTCCGTTGGGGAAGATGGTAAAACGGGATATAGCTCTTTGGATGTTTGTTCTTCCAGGTTTGATACTGACATTTATATTCAGTTACATTCCATTATATGGAGTTCAAATAGCTTTTCGAGATTATGTTCCTAGGTTAGGCTTTTTTGAAAGTCCATGGGTTGGTTTAAAATATTTTAAACAATTTTTTGAATCGCCATATTTCTTCATTACATTGAAGAATACGTTCATTATTAGTATATATTCGCTTATTGCTGGATTCCCAATTCCAGTTTTGTTGGCATTGGCGTTGAATTCATTTAAGCATAAGAGATATAGAAAGGTAATACAGACAGTTACATATGCACCAAACTTTATCTCAGTCGTAGTAATGTGCGGTATGTTAACATTATTCCTTTCTCCTTCTTCAGGTATGATCAATAAAATCATTGAAATGTGTGGGGGAGAGGCAGTAAACTTTATGGCAAATAAAGATTACTGGCGTCATATTTACGTGTGGTCTGGTATTTGGCAGTCAATGGGATGGAACTCTATCATTTATTTTGCTGCTTTATCAAATGTTAGTACAGATTTACATGAAGCGGCTGTAATGGACGGAGCAAGTAAGTTACAGGTCGTGTGGCATATTGATTTGCCTAGTATCCTTCCTACAGCTATTGTAATGTTGATTTTAAGTTGTGGAAGTATCCTTTCTGTTGGATTTGAAAAAGTATTCCTTCTTCAAAATCCATTAAACAAAGGAGTTTCAGAGGTAATTTCTACTTATGTATATCAGGTAGGTATGATTAATAATAATCCATCTTACTCTTCTGCGATTGGTTTATTTAACTCTGCAGTCAATGCAGTCATGCTAATTGTAGTAAATAAGATTGCCCGTAAGGGAGCTGGAATTAGTTTGTATTAGAAAGGTGGGCCAAGAAAATATGAAGATTAAAGAATCCAAAGTGGATAAAGTGTTCGATGTTATTTTATTTATTATATTAACAGCTGTATTGTTGATTGCAGCCTATCCACTATATTTCGTAATTATCGCTTCTATTAGTGACCCAACTGCAGTAGCAGGAGGAGATGTTGTATTTACTCCAATCGGTTTAACTGTGGATGGATATAAAGAAGTATTTGAAAATAAAAAGGTTGTAGGAGGCTTACTCAACTCCCTCTTTTATACAGCAGTGGGAACCTGTTTGAACCTTTTTGTAACAATTCCAACTGCGTATGCACTATCTAGACGCCAATTTGCAGGTAAGAAATTTGTTATGTGTTTCTACATGGTTACAATGTTTGTAAGTGGTGGTATGATTCCTACATACTTAGTTGTAAAATCATTTGGTATGCTAGATACTATGTGGGCGTTAATTGTTCCAGGAGCGTTAAGTGTATATAACATGATTGTTGCAAGAACATTCTTTGAAAGTAGTTTACCAGAGGAGTTATGGGAAGCAGCAAGGGTAGATGGTTGTGGACATTTTAAATATTTTGTAAAAGTGGCACTTCCACTTTCAAAAGCAATTATAGCTATCATGGTTTTATATTATGGAATTGGACATTGGAATAACTACTTTAGCGCATTATTATATATGAAAACAGAAGCAAAATATCCATTGCAATTGGTATTAAGAGGTATTTTGATTCAAAATGAGGCTGCTTTGGCACAACAAGTAACAACAGCAGCGGCACAAGAAGCAATGCAAAAACAGCAGGCCTTAGTAGAGCAAATGAAGTATGCATTGATTATTGTATCAAGTATCCCTGTTATGATTTTATATCCATTTATTCAAAAACACTTTGTAAAAGGTGTTATGATTGGTTCAGTTAAGGGATAACATGTAAAAGGGGAATCATAATCTGAATCTTTACATAGACAGATATGAGATAAAAGGAAAAGGAGAGGAACATATGAAAAAAAGAGTGGTTTCAGCATTGTTATGTAGTATAATGCTAGCAAGCTTGGGCATGACTGGGTGTGGAAAGTCTGCTTCTGACACAAAAGGAGAAGTAAAGAGTATAGCAGATGACAAAGAAGATGAAAATGGAAAAGTAAACGGTGTTTTCTACAAAGAAGGTCTTCCAATCGTTGATGAAGGTACATTTTCTTTTACAATTTTCTGTGATGATTCCACAAGCACAGGAGAATTTTATATGTTAGAACAGTTCGAGAAGGAAACAGGGGTAGATGTAGAACTGGAATATTATTCATATGAAGTAGCAAATGAAAAACTTGCTTTGGCACTTAGCTCTGGAGATTATCCAGATATGATTGGTGGATGGACTTTGAAAGCTTCTGATATTTTGCAGTATGGTGTAAATCAGAAAGTATTTGTTCCTTTGGAAGATTATATTGAGGAATATTGTCCAAATATTCAGGCTGTATTAGAAATTCCTGGAGTACGTGAAGAAATGACAGCACCAGATGGACATATTTATGCTATTCCTTATGTTTTAGATGCACCATTGGTAGACTTCCAAATTTCTGTAAATACAAAATGGTTGGAAAACTTAGGATTGGAAATGCCAACTACAACAGATGAATTTTATGAAGTTTTGAAAGCATTTAAAGAGCAGGATGCCAATGGAAATGGAGATCCAAATGATGAAATTCCATTAACATTTGACCCAGACAATATGCATATCAACTATATGATGGGATGGTTCGGTCTATCTATGGATGAATATGGTATGGCAATGGATGATGGTGAGTTAGTATTTGGAGCAAACACAGAAACATTCAAAGAAGGAATTAAGTTTTTGAATAAATTATACTCAGAAGGTTTAATTGATTCAGAAGCATTTACTCAAGATAGTAGTCAGTGGGCTGCAAAGGGAGCAAAAGATAAGTTTGGTGCATCTATGATGTATGCAAGTGGAGACTTTAAACCATACAATGCAGGAGAGGTTCCAGATTGGGCACCACTTCCAGTATTGTCTAGTCCACAGTGTGACAATCCAGTATGGTTCCAAGATAGTACAGGTGTAAGTGTTTTGAAAAATCAGCTTGTTGTGACAGATAATGCATCAGATATCGGAGCAATTTTAAGATTCTGGGATTATGTATACGATGCAGAAAATAGTATTGAAGCAGTATGTGGACCAATGGGAGATATTCTTTCTAAAGAGGGAGATCAATATCATAAAGTTGATATGACAACACGTTCAGAGGAAGAAAGAGAAAAATATGCTTGGGCAAACCTATTCCCACAATCTTTACCAAAGAACATGCCACTTGGATTCCAGCTTTATGAAGATCCAATGCCATACTCAGAAAAGGATGTTGTAGATGAAGAATATGCAGATAATCTATCAGGAGTAATTCCTCCTTACTGGTTGCCATTAGATCAGGCAGATCAAATGGCTGAAATTCAAAATGCGATGAAAGATTACATTGAACAAAAATCAGCAGAATGGATTGCAGGACAGGCAGATATCGACAAAGAATGGGATAGCTATTGCGAATATTTGAATACTCTTGGATTAGAAGATTATTTAAAAATGCGTCAAGAAACAGCAGCACAAACAGAGAGTGCAGCAGAATAAGTTAAGAATATAGAAAAAATGGGGAAGGGGCAGAATATGAAGGGTTGTATTCTGCCCTTTCCTTGGGAGTGGAGGAAGACAGATGTCAGAAGTATTAGAAAACAAGGAAGAAGTTGTTATGGAAACGGAAGAAACAACAGAAAAAGAAGTTGTAGAAAATGGGGTGCATAATTACAGTGCAGCAGAGGATTATGTATGGCCAGAGGATGAGAAGGTAAGACAAAAATTGGAATGGTTTCAGGATCAAAAGTTAGCATTAATGATGCACTGGGGACCATACTCTCAATTGGGAATTGTAGAATCTTGGGCATTATCTGATGCAGATGCAGAATGGTCTAGAGATGGAATTGACTGGGATGTAAGTGGAAAGGAATTTAAAGAACAATACTTTGATTTAAATAAAACATTCAATCCAATTCGTTTTGAACCAGAGAAATGGGCAGATATTGCCAAGGAAGCAGGAGCAAAATATTTGATTTTCACTACAAAGCATCATGATGGATTTTGTATGTGGGATACAAAGTACTCTGATTATAAATTAACAGACGAATCTTGTCCATTTCACACACATAAATATGCAGATTTGATTGGACATTTATTTGAATCTTTCCGTAAGAGAGGAATTGGAATTGCAGCATATTTTTCAAAGGCAGATTGGCATATTGACAGCTATTGGGCAGAAGGATTCCCAAGAGGGGAGTATATGTATCGTGGACCATCTTATGTGCCAGCAGAGCATCCAGAGAAATGGGAAGAGTTTGTAGAATTTACGCAAAACCAAATTAAAGAGCTTGCCACAGAATATGGAAAATTAGATATTATGTGGTTTGATGCAGGTTGGGTATGTGCACAAAATGGGCAGGATATTCGCTTAGGTGAAGTGATTGAAGAAATCAGAAAGTGGCAGCCAGGAATGCTTTGTGCAGACCGTACAATTGGAGGACTTTACGAAAACTATATTACACCAGAACAATGTGTTCCAGAAGAGCCTCTAGGAGTGCCATGGGAAAGCTGTATTACTCTAGGAACATCATTTTCTTTTAAATACGAGGATACATATAAGACACCAAGAGAAGTTGTAAATCTGCTAATTGATATTGTAGCAAAAGGTGGAAACTTAGCAATTAACGTGGGACCTCAGCCAGATGGCAGACTTCCAGAAGGAGCGATTCGTTCTTTGAAAGGAATGGGACAGTGGCTAGATGTTTACGGAGATGCAATTTATGGAACTCGAGTATGTGCACCATATAAAAAAGACCGTTTTGCATTTACAAAGAAAGAAAACATTGTATACGCAATAGAAACTTTTGAAGAAGAGGGTATGCTTGCAGAGGAAATCGTGCATGTTCCATATCAGGGAGATGTAAAGAGAATTACTCGATTAGATACAAAGGAAGAAGTATGTTTTGAGAAAACAGAAGAAGGATATCGTATAGAAATTCCAAATTTTGTTCCAGGTGAAACACCAATAGCAAGAGTATTTTGTATGGAAGTATAGAAAGGATGGGAAATGAAATGTATATTATACCAGAACCACAAAAAATAGTAGAAAAGCAAGGAAATTTTATATTTCGATATGATCATAAAATTTTATTAAAGGATTCTTGTGGAAGAGAGCAGTTTTATCATGCTGGAATCTTAAAAAGAGAGATTGAAGAAAGTGCTGGAGTTTCTTTACAGATTACTAGGGGAGAATCTAAGAGAGCAGCAATTACTTTAGAGTTATGCCAAGAGAAAAATATAAAAGAAGAAGGGTATTTGTTACAAATTACTGCAAATGGTGTTTTCGTACAAGCAAAAGATACAAGAGGTCTTTTATATGGAATTCAAACTCTTAGACAAATCATTCGACAAGAAGGAGGGCAACTTTCTTGTTTAGAAATTGAGGATTATCCTCAGTTACAGCATAGAGGGTTTTACCATGATGCTACAAGAGGACGTGTACCTACTTTAGAATGGTTAAAATCTCTGGCAGATACACTTAGTTTTTATAAAATTAATCAAATGCAATTGTATATTGAGCATACATACTTATTTGAAGGATTAAGCGAAGTATGGAGAGATGATACACCATTAACATCGGAAGAAATTTTAGAGTTAGATGCGTACTGTACAAAACTTGGAGTAGAGTTAGTACCATCGTTATCTTGCTTTGGACACTTGTATAAATTACTATCTACAAAGCAGTACCGTCATTTAAGTGAGATGGAAGATGCAGGAATGGAACCATTCCGTATGTATGACCGTATGGCACATCATACAATCCATGTTTTGGAAGAGGAAAGTTATGCACTCATTAAGAGTTTAATTTTAGAGTATATGTCATTATTTACATCTAGCCATTTTAATATTTGTGCAGATGAAACATTTGATTTAGGAAAAGGAAAAACAAAAGAAAAAGCAGATGAGATCGGTGTAAATCGTTTGTATATTGATTTTGTTAAAAAATTATGTGATATTGTAGTATCTAAAGGAAAGACACCAATGTTCTGGGGAGATGTTATTTGTGGATTCCCTGAATTTATTCATGAACTTCCAAAGGAAACAATTTGTCTTAACTGGGGGTATGCATGGAATCAGTCTGAGTATAATACAGAGGCAATGGCGAAAGCTGGTGCAACACAGTATGTGTGTCCAGGTACTGGTTCATGGAATCAGTTTATACCATTGTTGAAAAACTCCTATTTGAACATTACTAGAATGTGTGAATTTGGAAAAAGACATCAGGCAATTGGTGTGTTAAATACAGACTGGGGCGACTTTGGACATATCAATCATCCATCGTTTAGTATTCCAGGTATGATTTATGGTGCAGAATTTTCATGGAATGAGAAAATGATTGAATTTGAAGAATTGAATCGAAGAATTTCCAAGATAGAGTATCGTGATGCTTCTGAAAATTTCTTATCAATTGTAGAAGAAATCAGTACAAAATTTGTTTATGGCTGGTGGTCAGCAGTTATGTATCAAGAAGCCATAGCAACAAAGGGTGAAGATGGAAAGCAATATGTACTAAAGGAAGAGGAAATCTCACAAGTAGAAGAAAAAAATACAGCCCTTTTGGAATTAGAAGGCAAATTAGCACAGTGTCTACAGTATTTAGATACTTCAAAGAGAGCGGATGCTTCGGATTATATGATTGCAGCAGAAGGAATGCGTGTTCTAAATGAAGTAGGCTTAGCTGTTTCAGGTTGTATTACGGATTCAAAACAACTTTTGGAATTAGCAGAGAAATTAGAAAACTGGTTTTATTACTACAAACAACTATGGAGAACAAAAAGTAAAGAGTCAGAATTGTATCAGTTGACTCATATTATTTGTTGGTATGCGGACCATATCAGAGAACTAGCAGGCAGATAGATAAAGGGAGACTTGAAGATGATAACAAAGAGAATTGAAAATAACTGGCGATTACGGCGTGTAGGAGAGCAAGAGTGGGTAGATGCAGTAGTTCCAGGAAGTGTGTATACAGATTTGTATCGTAACAAAAAAATAGAAGACCCTTATTTTAAGGATAATGAGTATGAAGTGAAAGCACTTATGGAAAATGACTATGAATATGAAACAGTTATTCAGGTAGAAGACGGGGAATTTTCAAAGTGTGATGAAGTATTTCTAAAATTTGAAGGGTTAGACACTCTTGCAGATATATATCTAAATGATACACATTTAGGAAATGCATATAACATGCATAGAATTTGGACATATCAAATAACGAATGCTTTACAAATAGGTGAAAATACGCTGCGTGTAGTATTTCATTCTCCGTTGAAATTTATGGCAGAAGCCTTTGAAAAATATGGAAATATTGGAAATGATGACACAATAGAAGGCTTTATGCATTTAAGAAAGGCTCATTACATGAGTGGTTGGGATTGGGGAGCATGTCTTCCAGATGCTGGAATTTTCCGTCCTGTATGTATACAAGGAGTGGAAAAAGCTTCTTTAGACAGTGTATATATTCGTCAACGTCATGAAGAGGGCAGAGTATATTTATCCCTTGAGCCAGAAGTAAAAGAAGTAGGTTCTCAATCCAATACATATAGTTATAAAGTGTGTATTACAAGTCCAGACGGCTTGGAAATAGTTAGTGAGGATATATCAGAAGCAATTTGCATAGAAAATCCACAACTTTGGTGGCCAAATGGAATTGGAGAACAGCCATTGTATGAAGTTTCGGTTTCATTGTATGTGGATGGAATTAAGCTTGATACATGGAAGCGTAAAATTGGACTTCGTACCCTTACTATGAAGAGAGAAAAAGATGAGTGGGGAGAAAGTTTTGCTCACGAAATCAATGGGAAAACAATTTTTGCCATGGGAGCGGATTATATTCCAGAAGAGCATTTGCTTGGTCGCACATCGAAAGAACGTACAAGAAAACTTTTAGAGGATTGTAAGTTGGCAAACTTTAACTCCATTCGTGTTTGGGGTGGTGGATATTATCCAGAAGACTGGTTCTTTGATTTGTGTGATGAACTAGGACTTCTTGTATGGGAAGATTTTATGTTTGCATGCTCTGTGTATGAATTGACACCAGAATTTGAGACAAACATTCGACAGGAATTTATTGATAATATTAAGAGAATTCGCCATCATGCTTCTTTGGCACTTTGGTGTGGAAACAATGAGATGGAAATGTTTGTAGACCAAAAATGTTGGGTTACAAAACCAACAGAAGTACGAGATTATCTTCTTATGTACGAACGAATTATTCCAGAAGTACTAAGAGAATATGACCCAGAAACTTTTTATTGGCCAGCAAGTCCATCCTCAGGAGGTTCTTTTGATTTTCCAAATGACCCAAACAGAGGAGATACACATTATTGGGATGTATGGCATGGAAATAAACCATTTTCAGAGTACCGTAAATTTTATTTCCGTTATGCGTCAGAATTTGGCTTTCAGGCATTCCCTTCCATAAAAACGTTGGAAACCATTACAGATGATGCAACAGATTTAAATCCTTATTCTTATGTAATGGAAAAACATCAAAGAAATTATGGCGGAAATGGTAAAATTTCTCATTATATGCAAGCAGCATATCGCTACCCAATGAATTTTTCAGATTATATTTATGCTTCACAACTGTTACAGGCAGATGGAATTCGCTATGGAGTGGAGCATTATAGAAGAAATCGTGGAAGATGTATGGGAGCTGTTTATTGGCAATTAAATGATTGTTGGCCAGTAATTTCATGGTCATCTATTGATTACTATGGAAGATGGAAAGCATTACACTATTATGCAAAACGATTTTTTGCACCTGTCATGATTTCTTGTGAAGAAAAGAGTTGGATGACAGAAGCAGCAAATATGAATCGCCAACATTTTGTGTTTGAGAAATCAATTCGTCTAAATGTAACGAATGAAACATTAGAAGAGAAAACAATTATTGTAAACTATGCGATTCGAAATGCAAAAGCAGAAATACAATCAGAGCATTCAAAAGAAATTCTTGTTCCAGCTCTTTCAAGTGTTTGGCTGGATAAAGTACTGCTAGATGAATTGGATCCATTTACAGAATATGTAAGCTATGAGGCACAGGAGAATGGCAATACTATTTCTTCAGGTACTGTGATTTTCTCTTATCCTAAGTATTTCAAATATGAAGACCCACAACTTTCTTATACAATTGAGGGTGATGAAATTATCGTAACTGCAAAAGCATATGCGAAAAGCGTAGAAATTTTAAATGAAGAAGAGAATCTTGTTTTAGAGGATAATTATTTTGATATGAATGCTGGTGAAAAGAGAGTGAAGATTCTTCGTGGTAATAGAGACGGAATTAAGCTTCGCAGTGTTTATGAGCTTGGAAGAGAAGGCAAGTAAGGAGGAGTGAAATGAAACAGCTCTTAATAGGTTATGTTGGAATTAATGACCTTGATAAAGTAACAAAAAGAGATGCACAAGGCTTAGATGTGATAAATTTGGCATTTGCACACGTAAAAAATGGAGAAGTTGTATGTGAGTTAGAGCAATCCGTTTCATGGATGAAACAAATAAAAGAGTGGAATCAAGAGTTAAAATTTGTACTTTCCATTGGCGGATGGGGAGCTGGAGGATTTTCTGAGGCTGCATGTAGTGAAGAGGGAAGAGATAGATTTGCTAAGACAGCAGTGGATATTTTAGAGAAATATCATTTGGATGGGTTAGATGTAGACTGGGAATACCCATGTATCTCAATTGCTGGAATCGGTGCATTACCAGAAGATAAGGAAAATTTCACACTTCTTCTTGCACGTTTACGTAAAGAGTTAGATCGTGTAACAGACAGACATTGTCTACTGACAATCGCAGGAGGTGGAGATCGATATTATACAAGATGTACACAGTTAGATCAGGCGGTTCAGTATTTAGATTATGTACAGTTAATGTCTTATGATTTGCGAGGTGGGTATACAATTACTACAGGACATCATACGAATCTATATGGAAATCAGGCAGATTATCATGAGTGTAGTACACAAGAGGGGGTAAAAGCTTATTTAGAAGCTGGAGTTCCTCGTGAAAAATTAGTAATAGGAGCTGCATTTTACTCAAGAATGTGGTCTAAAGTTCCAGATGTAAATCACGGCTGGATGCAAATGGCAAAGACAACAGGTGGGTATGGACCTGATTTTACAGAGTTGAAGGAATCCTATATTAATAAAAATGGGTTTGTTCGTTACTGGGATGAAGAGGCAAAAGCACCATATCTATACAATGGTGATGTGTTTATTAGTTATGATGATGAAGAATCCATTGCTGAAAAAGTAAAATTTATGAAAGAACAAGGTCTTGCAGGGATTATGTATTGGGAATATGGATGTGACCTTACACATACATTAATGGATACATTGATTCAAACTATGCAGAAAGAACAATAAAAGAGGGAGGTGTTTGAAGTGGAAATATTAAAATTGAAACCTACAGGTAAAGACTATATTTGGGGTGGACATCGTTTAGTAGAAGAGTATGGAAAGGTATGTGAGGGGGAACGTCTCGCAGAAACGTGGGAATTATCTTGTCATCCAGATGGACCATCTATGATTGAAAATGGAAAGTGGAGTGGTAAAACGCTACAAGAATATATTCAAGTCGAAGGAAAACAAGTATTAGGAAACAATTGCCGTAGATTTTTGGATTTTCCAGTTTTGATTAAATTTATTGATGCAAAGGATAATCTTTCCATTCAAGTTCATCCAGATAATAACTATGCACTTACTCATGAGGGACAGTATGGAAAAACAGAAATGTGGTACGTTGTTGATGCAGCAGAGGATGCATTTTTGTACTACGGCTTTGAATCTGAAATTTCAAAAGAGGAATTCCAAAGAAGAATTGAGGAAGATACATTGTTAGAAGTATTGCATGCAGTTCCTGTGAAGAAAGGGGATATGTTTTTTATCGAAGCTGGAACTATTCATGCAATAGGAAAAAATATTTTAATTGCAGAAATTCAGCAAAACTCCAATGTTACATATAGAGTGTATGACTATGGACGTGTTGGTGCAGATGGAAAAAAACGTGAACTTCATATCCAGCAGGCAGTAGAAGTTACAAATCGGGTTCCTGTTAGAGAAGATGGAAGTATGTATCCTCATTTAGCAAGTTGTGACTATTTTACAGTGGATAAGTTACATTTAGATGGAAATGTTTTTAGAAAAGCAGAGGGGATTGTAACAGAAGATTCTTTCCTTAGCATTTTAGTTCTTGAGGGAGAAGGAACAATTCAAAATGCATATAATAGCATTTCTTATAAAAAGGGAGATAGTTTGTTCTTACCAGCAGGAAGTGGAGAATATCAAATTTCTGGGACATGTGAGGCTTTGGTTACAACAATTGGTCAAAAATCAGGAATGGTTCGTATAGGAATCGATATTGGAGGAACTACTGCAAAAATTGGAATTGTTGATTCAAGTAATGCAATTCTTGCAACAACAGAGGTGAAAACAGGAATAGAAGCTGCCGAATCTGTAATTAAGAGCATTGCAAAAGCAACCTTATCATTAATGGAAGAAAATGGGATTCGAATAGAGGATTGTGAAGGGGTTGGAATTGGTGTTCCTGGATTGGTAGATAGAAAGGGTGGACGAGTAATTTATTCCAATAATTTAAGATGGGAAAATGTTTCTCTTGTTCAAGAGCTTTCTAAATATTTACCACTTGCTATTGAAATTGCTAATGATGCAGACTGTGCCGTTTTAGGAGAAGCAGTAGCTGGTGCAGGAGAAGGGGTTTCTAACATGGTGATGCTTACTTTAGGTACTGGTGTAGGTGGAGGAGTCATTTTTGATGGCAAACTTTTTGAAGGCAGTATTTTAGGTGGAGTAGAACTAGGGCATCTTGTAATTAAAGATCAAGGAGAGCTTTGTACTTGTGGAAGAAAAGGATGTCTAGAAGCATATGCGTCTGCAACAGCCATGCGCAGGGAGTCTAAGAAGCTCTATGGTACAGCAATGGAACCGTTGGAAATTTTCCAAAGAGCTCAAAATGGAGAAGAACAGGCGAAACAAATTGTAGCAAATTATATTGAAGATTTAGGAACTGGAATTGTAAATATTGTAAACCTGCTTCGTCCACAAAGAGTCATTCTAGGTGGTGGTATTGCAGCACAAGGAGAGGTGTTATTACAACCAATTCGAGAGCGACTTTACACAGAATGCTTTGGTGGTAAATATTCCGAACTTCCTGAGCTTGTTATTGCGAAAATGGGAAATAAAGCTGGAACCATTGGTGCAGCTAATTTAGTTTAAAGAATATACAAAAATGATTCCAATCTTAGCCAGACTGTGAGATAATAAGAAAAGCAAGACGGCAAAAGAGATGGAGGAATTCAAGTATGGGATTTCAGATATACAATTGGCTGGAACGTTATGTGCAAGAAGTTGTATCTACTTTTGGGCATCGAATTTGGTTTATCGGAATACAAGGAAGTTATGCACGTGGAGAAGAGTCTGAGGACAGTGATATCGACATTGTATTAATTTTAGATCAAATGCAGCTTTCGGATTTAAGAAGATATCGAAGTATGTTAAATCGTCTTCCAAATCGGGAAAAAGTCTGTGGATTTGTTTCTGGAAAGAAGGAACTGGAAAATTGGTCTAAGCAAGAGTTGTTTCAATTTTGCCAAGATACGATGCCTATCAAAGGAAGTTTAGAAGAGATTGTGGCAAAGCTGGAGATTCAGGATGTAAAGCGAGCTGTACATACAGAAGCATGCAGAATTTATCATACAGTATGTCATAATCTTATACATGAACAACAAAAGCAAATATTAATAGATATGTATAAATGTGCTGTATTTGTGCTGCAAGCAGAATATTTTTTAAGATCAGGAACATATTTGCGACGAAAATCAGAACTTTTTCCTAAGCTAAGTGGTATTGATAGAGAAATTTTATATATCGCAACGGAAATGAAAAAGAAGAGCGGAAAGATAAGCGAAAGTCTAGATGAGTTATCGGAAAAGCTAATCGTATGGGCATCGGATTTAATTACGAAGTATCAAGATATATAAAATGAAAGATTTAATTTCATAATTTCAAAAAATATCTAAAATAAAAATAAAAGACTGGAAATAAAAAAATATTTGCAAGAAATTATTGACGAAACATCAAAAACTCTTTAAAATAACAAGTAATAAAAATTTATTGGAGGAGTTTGATGATGGCGGCTTATCAGGACTTGAGTAGAGAGGAATTATTGGAATTAAAGGATGGACTTACTGCAAAATATGAGGAAGTTAAGGCAAGAGGATTGAAACTAGATATGTCTAGAGGAAAGCCTTCGACAGCACAGTTGAATCTTTCAATGGAAATGATGGATATTTTGAATAGTGGAGTCAATTTGGTTTGTGAAGATGGAGTTGATTGTAGAAATTATGGTGGCTTGGACGGAATTTCAGAGGCAAAACAACTTCTAGCAGACATGATGGAAGTTCCAAGAGATAATGTGATTGTATTTGGGAATTCTAGCTTGAATGTAATGTATGATACTGTTGCACGTGCAGTAACACATGGTGTAATGGGAGAAACTCCATGGTGCAAGCTCGATAAGGTGAAATTCTTATGTCCAGTTCCAGGATACGATCGTCACTTTGCAATTACAGAACATTTTGGAATTGAGATGATTCCAGTTCCTATGACTATGGATGGTCCAGATATGGATTTAGTTGAAAAATTAGTTCGTGAAGATGAGTCAATTAAAGGAATTTGGTGTGTTCCAAAATATTCCAACCCACAAGGGATTACTTACTCAGATGAGACCGTATATCGCTTTGCAAACTTAAAGCCAGCAGCAAAGGATTTTAGAATTTTCTGGGATAATGCGTATTGTGTTCATCATTTATATGAAGACAGACAAGATTATTTAATCGAGATTTTATCAGAGTGTAAAAAAGCGGGAAATCCAGATATGGTTTACAAGTTTTCTTCGACATCTAAGATTAGTTTCCCAGGTTCAGGAATCGCAGCGATTGCAGCATCAGAATCTAATTTAAAAGATATTAGAAGTATGATGCAGATTCAGACAATTGGACATGATAAGGTGAATCAGTTACGTCACGTCAGATTTTTTAAAGATGTACACGGTATTGTAGAACATATGAAGAAGCATGCCGATATTATGAGACCGAAGTTTGAAACAGTACTTAGAGTATTGGAAGAGGAGCTTGGAGGATTGGGAATTGGATCTTGGATTTCTCCAAACGGAGGATATTTTATTTCTTTTGATTCCATGGAGGGTTGTGCAAAAGCAATTGTTGCAAAGGCAAAGGAAGCAGGGCTTGTTATGACTGGTGCTGGGGCAACATATCCATATGGAAAAGATCCAAAAGATAGTAATATTCGAATTGCACCAACTTATCCAACTCCAGAAGAATTAGAAGTTGCAGCAGAAATTTTTGTATTAAGTGTTAAATTAGTAAGTATTGAAAAATTGTTAGGTAATTTATAAAAAAATCCCCGTAAGATACTGTGATTTTAGTATTTCACAGATTCTTACGGGGAAATTTTTTACCAAAGTCCCAGGAAAGCTTGCATTCCAAGGCTAACACATGCGATACCAACCCAGCAGCAAAATCCTGTAAAAATTGGTTTTGCTCCAGTTTTTACTAATTTGACAATATTGGTATTTAAACCAATTGCTGACATTGCCATAATGATTAAAAATTTACTAAGTTCTTTCAAAGGTGCTGTAATAGAAGAAGGCAGCTGAAAGACTGTTGTAATGACAGATGCAAGAACGAAAAATAAAACAAAAAAAGGAAAAGATTGCTTTAAGCTAAAGGAAGAGCCTTCTGTATGTTTTTCTTTTCGTCCACGGTACAGGGCTAAAAATAGTGTAATTGGGATAATTGCCAGTGTTCGTGTCATTTTTACAATAGTAGCTGCATCTAGTGTATTACTATTATGAATTCCATCCCATGCAGTCGCAGCAGCAGTTACAGAAGATGTATCGTTAATGGCAGTTCCTGCAAAAAGCCCAAATCCTTCATTAGATAGATGAAGAATACTGCCTAATGTAGGAAAAATTAAAGCGGCAATTACATTGAATAAAAAAATTACAGAAATTGATTGTGCTACATCTTCATCAGATGCTTGAATAACAGGTGCCGTTGCAGCAATTGCAGACCCTCCACAAATAGAAGAACCTACGCCAACTAAGATGGCATGATTGGTTTCTAATTTTAGTACCTTATACAAAATAAATGAAATCACTAATGAGGTAGCGATTGTAGAGATAATAATAGGGAGTGATTGCTGCCCCTTAGAGAGAATCTCTGTTAAATTCATTCCAAATCCTAAAAAGATAACAGCAGCTTGTAAAATCTTTTTCGATGTGTACTTAATACCTGCTTCACAAATACCTTTATCTGTAAAAAATAAAGTTAAAATCATACCAATTAAAATTGCGAAAACAGGTCCCCCAACAACTGGAAACATTTTTCCAAGTAACCAAGACGGTACTGCAATGACCAGACATAATAAAAGTCCAGCTCCTTTTTCCTTAAAAAAAGTAATCATAGATTAATCCTCCATTCCACCATATATAATACGTACTATTTTTTATCATAACACATTTTTATGAGAAAGGGAAAGGAAAAAAGAAAATTGGATTCTTATAAAAAATATATTGTATATTTATTCAGCATTCGATAAAATAAAATGGCTTTATATACTAGTAAGATAAGAAAGAGGTTTATTTATGGATAGTTCTATGTTTATAGGTACGTGGTGGGCTTTGGTGCCGCCGTTATTGGCCATTGTGCTTGCATTTATTACGAAGGAGGTGTATAGTTCTCTTTTTACAGGAATTTTAGTAGGAGCATTTTTATATACTGGTTTTTCTCCATGGGATTCCTTTGTATCTTTCTATGAAATTTTAAGGGAAAGTATGAATTTAAATATTTTAATTTTTGATGTATTATTGGGAATGATTATTGTACTTATGGCAAAATCAGGAGGTTCTTCAGCGTACGGAGAGTGGGCTGGAAGTAAAATAAAATCAAAGAGAAGTTCTCTGCTTGCAACAACAGGTTTGGGAATGTTAATTTTTGTAGATGATTATTTTAATTGTTTGACAGTAGGCTCTGTTATGCGTCCTATTACAGATAGGCATCAAGTTTCAAGAGCAAAATTGGCATATATTATAGATGCTACGGCAGCTCCAGTATGTATTATTGCACCAATTTCTAGTTGGGCAGCAGCAGTGAATTCTTATGTACCAAGCGATTTTGAAATCACAGGATTTCAGATATTCTTGCGTACGATACCGTACAATTTATATGCAATATTAACATTGGTGATGGTATTTTATATTATTATTACAGGGTTTGATTTTGGACTTATGAAAAAGCACGAAATCAATGCAGCAAATGGCGATTTGTTTACAAGTGGTGCAGAAGAATTTGAATCGGTACAAGAACAGAGTGGTTCTAAAAAGGGTCAGGTAAAAGATTTGATATTGCCAGTGCTTGTGTTAATCGGTTCTGCCATGGGAGCAATGATTTATACAGGTTATTTAGGCGGGGCGACGGATATTATTACTGCATTTTCAGGATGTGATGCTGAAACAAGTTTGATTTTTTCAACTTCGATTACTATTGCGTTTATGCTGTTATTGTATTTACCAAGAAGAGTCATTACATTTAAGGAGTTTATGGAAAGTTTTATAGAGGGATTTAAGATGATGATTCCTGCAATTGCTATTTTAATTTTTGCATGGACCTTAAAGGGAATGGGAGATGCACTTGAGATAGGAACATTTGTAGGAAATCTTGTTGGAAGCAATGCAACAGCAAGTGTTATGATTCCTACAATTATGTTTGTGATTGCAATTTTCTTGGCATTTTCGACAGGTACTTCCTGGGGAACCTTTGCAATATTGATTCCAATTGTAGTATCTATGTATCAAGGAGCAGATCAACTGGAAATGATGATTATTTCCGTTGCAGCTGTATTGGCTGGCGCTGTTTGTGGGGATCACATTTCTCCAATTTCAGATACAACAGTGATGTCATCAGCAGGAGCACAAAGTAATCATATCAATCATGTTTCTACACAGATGCAGTATGCAGTTATTGTTGCAGTTATTTGTATTTTTGGATATATTGTCGCTGGAATTGTAAAAATCTGGTGGGTCGCACTTGGGGTTAGTACATTAATGTTATTGATTGTTTTAACGGTTATGAAAAAGAAAGGGGAATACAATGAAAGTAATAAAGAATAAAGAAATCTATACGGGAAATGGTAAAATAGAGCAAGGATACATTCGTTTTTCAAAACAAATTGCAGAGGTTGGAACTATGAATGATTTCATCCCAAGAGAAGATGATGAAGAAGTAAATGTAGATGCCAAGTATGTGGTTCCAGGCTTTATAGATGTACACAGTCATGGGGGCTATGGGATGGATAGTATGGATGCATCTCCAGAGGAGATTGATTGGATGGTGCGTCAGATGACAGCCAAGGAAGGAATTACGTCTTATTTCTGCACTACCATGACGCAAACATATGAAAATATTGAAAAGGCTATGAAAAATATTCGAAAGGCATCTGAAATGAATCCTGTTATTCAAGGAATCCATTTGGAGGGACCATTTATTTCTCAAAAGTTTAAAGGGGCACAGGATCCTGCTTATATACGCAAGCCTGATGAAGAAATATTATCACATTGGAATGAATTAAGTGGAGGTTTGATTCGCCTTGTTACTTATGCACCTGAGGAAGCAGAAGAGGATTTTGAAAGCTGGTGTCTTTCAAATGGAATGATACCAAGTGTAGGACATTCTAACGCAACCTATCCACAATTGTGTGCGTGCAGAGCTTGTCATGTAACACATTTGTACAATGCACAAAGAGGACTAAATCATAGAGATCCTGGTGTAACGGGATATGGATTATTGACAGATGGTGTGATGGCAGAGTTGATTTGTGATGGAATTCATATTAGTCCTAAAATGGTTTATATGGCACACAAGGTAAAGGGAAGCGATGGAATCGAATTGGTTACGGATTCTATGCGTGCGAAAGGAATGCCAGAAGGAAAGAGTGAATTAGGTGGACAGGTTGTGTATGTAAAGGATGGAACAGCACGATTAGAAGATGGAACAATTGCAGGAAGTGTATTGACTTATATAAAAGCATTCCAAAATATTATGAAATTTACGGGTGTTGGTCTAGCAGATGCAGTGCAAATGACTTCAGGAAATCAAGCAAGAGAGTTTGGATTATCACAAAAAGGTGCCATTCAAGTTGGGAAAGATGCAGATTTTGTATTGTTAGATGCACAATATGAACTTAAGGGAACTATAAGTATGGGAGAATTAATCGGGAGGTAAATTGTGGACGCATATACAAGTTTTGCAGCAGTTTATGATACGTTTATGGATAATATCCCATATGAGGAATGGATGGAATATCTGCATGGTTTACTACAGGAATACGATATAAAAGATGGTTTATTATTGGATTTGGGATGTGGAACAGGTACAATGACAGAGCTTCTTGCAAATGCAGGTTACGATATGATTGGTATTGATAATTCTGAGGAGATGCTAGAGATAGCAAGGCAGAAGCAGATACAGTCTGGAAATTCCATTTTATACTTACTTCAAGATATGAGAGAATTTGAATTGTATGGAACAGTAAGGGCTGTTGTCAGTATTTGTGATTCTATTAATTATATTACGGAAGATGAAGAGTTAAAAGAAGTATTTCATTGGGTAAATAATTATTTAGATCCAGGTGGAGTGTTTATTTTTGATTTTAATACAGAATATAAGTATCGTGAAATCTTAGGAGATCAGACGATTGCTGAAAATCGAGAGGATTGTAGCTTTATATGGGAAAATTATTATTATGAAGAAGAAAAGATTAATGAATATGAGCTAAGTCTTTTTATACGCCAACAAGATACAAAGAATTGTAAAGATGCTCTCTATAGAAAATATCAAGAAACACATTTTCAAAAGGCATATACATTAGAAGATATGAAAAGATTGTTAGAAGAAGCTGGAATGGAGTTTATTGCAGCTTATGATGCATTTTCAAGAAATAGCCCTACTAAAGAAAGTGAAAGAATTTATGTGATAGCAAGAGAGCGTGGAAAATAGCATAGAAATGAGGAAAAATAAAATGAGTGATTATATTGTAAGAGCAACAGCAGCGAACGCTCAAATTCGAGCATTTGCCGCATCTACAACAGAATTAGTTGAGGAAGCAAGAGTACGTCATAATATGAGTCCAGTAGCAACTGCGGCATTGGGACGATTGTTAACTGGTGGAGCTATGATGGGAAGTATGATGAAAAATGATCGTGATGTTCTTACATTACAAGTACAGTGTGGAGGCCCTATTGGAGGAATGACAGTTACTGCAGATAGTCATGGAGTTGTGAAGGGATATGTACACAATCCAGATGTAATGCTGCCACCTAAAAATGGAAAATTAGATGTGGGTGGAGCATTGGGAGCAGGATTTTTAAACGTTATTAAGGATATGGGATTAAAAGAGCCATATTCAGGTCAAACAATTTTACAAACAGGAGAGATTGCAGAAGATTTAACCTATTATTTTGCAACTTCTGAGCAAGTACCATCTTCTGTGGGGCTTGGTGTTTTAATGGACAAAGATAATACAGTAAGATGTGCAGGTGGATTTATTATTCAAGTAATGCCATTTATTGAAGAAGAGGTATTAAATAAGTTAGAAGAAAATATCAAAAATATACAATCTGTAACAGCTATGCTAGATAATGGACATACTCCAGAAGAAATGTTAAATCAAGTATTAGATGGTATGGATGTGGAAATTACAGATACAATACCTACTAAGTTTGCATGCAATTGTTCAAAGGATCGAATTGAAAAGGCAATTATTAGTATTGGGAAGAAAGACATTCAGGAAATGATTGAAGAGGGAGAGCCAATTGAAGTGAAATGTCATTTCTGTAATACTGCATATCAGTTTCCTGTAGATGAATTGAAGGAGCTATTGGAACGAGCATAGAAAGGAGAAACAGTATGAAACAGGGATTTGTACGTGTAGCTGCTGTAACACCAAATGTACGAGTTGCAGACGTAGAGTTTAATACACAAAGTATTTGTGAAGAGATTCAAAGGGCAGAAGATAAAAAGGCAAAAGTTGTGGTGTTTCCAGAGCTATGTATTACAGGATATACTTGTGGAGATTTGTTTTCTCAAGAGATTCTATTGAAAGCAGCCAAAGAAGCATTGGTAAAAATAGCAGCATTTACTACACAGAAAGATATGCTTGTATTTGTAGGGCTGCCTCTTTGTGTAGGTGGAGAGCTTTATAATGTTGCCGCTGCATTGAATAAAGGAAAAATTTTAGGATTGACTACAAAGACGTTTCTTCCTAATTATGGAGAGTTCTATGAGATGCGACAGTTTTGTGCAGGACCTAAAAGCGTAAAAGAGGTTACAATTGCAGGGCAATCAGTTCCTTTGGGTCAGCAATTGCTCTATCAAGCCAAAGAAATGGAGGGATTGGTAGTTGCAGCAGAAATTTGTGAGGATGTATGGTCTGTAATGCCACCTAGTAATCAAGCAGCTTTAGAGGGGGCAACTGTAATAGTGAATTGTTCTGCTAGTGATGAAACTGTAGGAAAAGCTCATTATCGAAGAACATTGATTGCAGGGCAATCAGCAAGATTGATTGCTGGTTATGTATACGCCAATGCTGGAGAGGGAGAATCTACGACAGATTTGGTGTTTGGCGGACATAATATAATAGCTGAAAACGGAACAATTCTTTCTGAGTCTAAGCGTTTTCAAAATGGAATCATATACTCTGAATTAGATGTTCATAGAATTTTAAATGAACGAAGAAAAAATACAACTTTTCAAAATAGCGAAGAGGGAGCATGGAAGAGAATATATTTTTCAATTCAAGAAGAGGAAACACCTCTTACAAGAGTATTTCCAAGAAAGCCATTTGTCCCTCAGGATATGAAAGAGAGAGAAGCAAGGTGTGAGGAAATCTTAACCATTCAAGCAATGGGCTTGAAAAAACGATTGCTGCATACAAATGCAAAAACAGCAGTAGTGGGAATTTCAGGAGGATTGGATTCTACATTGGCGTTGCTTGTCACAGCAAAAGCGTTCGAGTTGGCAAAAAAGGATAAAAAGGATATTTTAGCTATTACAATGCCTTGCTTTGGAACAACAGATAGAACGTATAAAAATGCATGTAAAATGTCAATTCAATTAGGAGCTACTCTACAAGAGGTATCTATTCAGGAATCTGTACAGTTGCATTTTCAAGATATTAATCATGACCCAAATAAACATGATGTAACATATGAAAATGCACAGGCAAGAGAAAGAACGCAGGTTTTGATGGATATTGCAAATCAGAATAATGGATTGGTAATAGGAACTGGAGATTTATCAGAATTGGCATTAGGTTGGGCAACATATAATGGAGATCATATGTCAATGTATGGGGTCAATGCTTCTATTCCAAAGACATTGGTACGCCATTTGGTTCAATATGCAGCAGATACTACACAAGATGTACAGTTACAAGGTGTATTGTATGATGTGTTAGATACTCCAGTAAGCCCAGAACTTTTACCACCACAAGATGGAAATATCGCACAAAAAACGGAAGATTTAGTAGGGCCATATGAGTTACATGATTTCTTTTTATACTATATTCTCAGATTTGGATATGAGCCATCTAAGATTTATCGATTGGCTTTAGAAACATTTTCAAATGATTATCGTCCAGAAGTAATATATAAATGGTTATCTACATTTTGCAGACGCTTTTTTGCACAACAATTTAAAAGATCTTGTCTTCCAGATGGACCAAAGGTAGGAACGATTGCATTATCCCCTAGGGGAGATTGGAGAATGCCAAGTGATGCTTGTGTTACACTTTGGATGAAAGATTTAGAGGGAATAGCAAAAGAAGGGAGCTTATTGGATGAAAGAAATTAAGACACAGGAAGCTTTAGGGGCAATTTTATGTCACGATATCACTCAGATTATTCCAGGTGTCAAAAAAGAGGCAGTGTTCAAAAAAGGACATGTTATCAAGGAAGAGGATATTCCAGTTTTATTGTCGGCAGGAAAAGAACATATTTATGTATGGGAAGCACAAGACGGTATGTTGCATGAAAATGATGCAGCAAAGATACTATGCGAGATTTCAAGAGGACAAAATTTACAGCCATCCACACCAAAAGAGGGAAAGATAGAGTTGACGGCTCTGTGTGATGGTATCCTAAAGGTCAATAAGGTAAAATTGAATCAATTGAATGCAATGGGGCAGATTAGTATTGCATCAAGACATGGAAATTTTCCTGTAAAGGCAGGAGACAAAATTGCTGGAATGCGTGTAATTCCGTTAGTTATTGAAGAAGAAAAGATGACACAAGCCAAGAAGCTATGTGAAGGAGAACACTTATTTGAAATACTTCCATTCCATTCTATGAAAGTGGGAATTGTTACAACTGGAAGTGAGGTTTATTATGGACGTATTCAAGATACATTTACACCAGTTGTAAAAGAAAAGTTAAGGGAAGTAGGATTGCAAGTATTAGGAAATACAGTTTGCAACGATGACTCTAAGATGGTTACAGATGCTATATTAAAGTGGATTGAAGAGGGTGCTGAAATGGTTGTCTGTACAGGTGGAATGAGTGTGGATCCAGACGATAGAACGCCACTATCAATTAAAAATGCATCGGATGAGATTGTTACGTATGGAGCCCCTGTTTTACCAGGTGCAATGTTTATGTTAGCATACCATGGAGAGGTTCCAATTTTAGGACTTCCAGGATGTGTGATGTACGAAAAGCGTACGATATTTGATTTAGTCCTTCCAAGATTAGCGGCAAAAGAGCGTTTGAAAACAGAAGATTTTACTACATTAGGAGAAGGTGGACTCTGTACGTCCTGCCCAATTTGTACATTTCCAAATTGTGGTTTTGGGAAAGGAGCGTAACATGAGTGCTTTTTATAAAGAATTATCACAAAGACTTGAGAAAGAATCCTGTTGGGCAGTTACGATATTGACGGGAGAAAATGCTGGAAAAAAATATATTTCAGAAAAACCTATTGATACAATAGAGGAAGAAAGAGTGTTTTGTGAGAAGGTAGGAAATGCAGAGAAACTTGTCATTTGTGGAGGAGGTCATGTTTCTATGCCTATTATCAAAATTGGAAAGATGCTAGGGTTTCAGGTTACCGTTTTAGAAGACCGTCCTCAATTTGCAAATCATGCTAGAATAGCAGGGGCAGACCATGTGATTTGCGAAGAGTTTACTCATGCTCTTTCTTCCATTGATGGAGATGCAGATACGTATTTTATTATTGTTACTCGAGGACATAGATATGATGCATTGTGCCTAGAGGAAATATTAAAGAAGAGTAGAGCTTATGTAGGGATGATGGGTAGCAGAAGAAGAGTAGCAATTGTAAAGGAAAATTTAAAAGAAAAAGGAATTCAAACAGAGCAGATAGACTCTGTATATACACCAATTGGTTTGGATATAGGAGCAGAAACACCCGAGGAAATTGCGATTTCTATTTTAGCAGAAGTTATTCAAATTAAGAGAAAAAACAGCAGAGCTGGAATATATTCAAAAGAATTGTTAAGTATTCTTTGTGGAGAAAAGTATGGAGAGCAAAAAAAGGTTTTAGCAACAATTATCTCTAGAAAAGGTTCTGCACCAAGAGGTGTAGGTACAAAGATGTTAGTTCTAGAAGATGGAACGATTATTGATACGATTGGTGGAGGTTGTGCAGAAAGCGATGTCATTGCAAAAGCACTCTTGATGATGAGAAGAGAAGAGCCATATTTTCAAATATGCACAGTTGATATGAGCATGGAAGCGGCAGAAGAAGAGGGAATGGTTTGTGGTGGCAGACTTGAAGTGATGCTGGAGAGAGTGAAAGATTAATATGAAAAATGCCAGATTTTTTGTGAATCTGGCATTTTTTATGTTTATTCATCTTTTGGAAGAACGGTATTTAATAAAATAGCCATAATGGTTGTAACAACAACAGGAGATTTTCCAAATACCATAGTCACCCAACTTGGGAATCCACTGAGGGCAGCACTTGCCTGAGAAATTCCCATTCCCAAAGCAACAGAAAGGCCTACAACAGAAGAATTTCTAAATGTAAGATTTTCTCCAGCAATTAATTTCATACCTGTCATAGCAATTGAAGCAAAGACAGAAACAGTAGCACCACCCAATACACAGTAAGGGATTGTGGTTAAAAGAGATGAGAATTTTGGAATTAATCCAGCAATTAAAATAATAATAGCGGCACCACCAAGGACACAACGGTTAATTACCTTAGTTGTTGCTACAATACCAACATTTTGACTAAAAGTAGCAGTAGGAAGTCCTCCCATCAAAGCTCCACAAATATTTGTAAATCCATAGCCCACAATACCACCTTGTAGTTCATTATCTGAAGGCATACGATCCATTCCACCACTTGTTGTTGCAGAAAAATCACCAATTGCTTGAATGGAATTTATAACAAACAAGACAGAAATAGCAACACAAGCAGATGGTTCAAATTTCAAACCAAAATGTAGAGGTTTTGGAAGCTGGAACATAGCAGCCTCAGCAACTGCTGAAAAATCAACCATACCAAAGAAAAGTGAAATAATATAGCCTACAATAATTCCAATTAAGATAGAAGCTAATTTAAAAATTCCTTTTCCAAAGTGATTTAATACAGTAACAACAGTTAATGTAATACCAGCTACGAGCCAGTTTTGCCATTGCCCATATGTTGGACTAGAAGTTCCACCAGCCATATAGTTAATAGCAGTTGGATATAAAGAAAGTCCTACGGTAAAAACAACAGTTCCAGCAATGAGTGGTGGGAAAAATTTACGAATCCTTTTAATGAAAAGACCCACAAAAATTGCGACAATACCACCAACAAGCTGAGCACCTAAAATTGTTGCAATATCAAACTCTTCTGCAATGGATTGCATACTAGGAAGATATGCGAAACTAATTCCCATAATAACAGGTAGTCCAGATCCTAAAACAAAATATTTTGTTTTTATAAAAGGGAAAAGTTGAATAAGAGTGGAAAACGCAGCAACTACAAGTGCTACTTGAATTAAAAGTACTGTTTCGGCTTCAGAAAGTCCTGCCACTCCAGCGATAATAATGGAAGGCGTAACACATCCAACAATCATAGCAACCACATGTTGAAGGGCTAATGGTAAGGCTTGACCAAATGGAGGGACTCCGTTTAGTTCAAAAATAGTTGTATTTTTGTTTTGATTTTCCATAAATGCTCTCCTTTTATCCTTATTACACTTCTTCTTGTATAGCTGCAATTACTTCTACTTCGCATAAGACATCTTTTGGGAGAGCCTTTACAGCAACACAGGAGCGAGCAGGTTTTCCAGTAAAATATTTTGCATAAACACTGTTAAATGCTGCAAAATCATCCATATTCGCAAGAAAACAAGTTGTTTTTACAACATCTGTGAATTTTGCGTTTTGGCTATCTAAAAGTGCAGAAATATTCTGCATTACCTGTTCAGCCTGTTCTTCGATTGTTGTCCCAATTACTTCTCCAGTTACAGGGGATAGTGGAATCTGTCCTGAAAAGAATGCCATTCCATTTACAACAATTCCTTGAGAATAAGGACCAATTGCTGCAGGTGCGTTTTTTGTTTCTACATACTTCAACATATGTGTTCCTCCTATGATAAAAATTCGTAATCTTCTGTATTATAACAAACTTTATTAAAAAACTCTAGTTGTTTGTATTGATTCTCATGATATGTTAGGATAAGTATGGTATAAAATACATGTTTATGGATAGAAAAGGAACGATATGAAAACAATAATTCAAGTATGGAGAGATGGGAAATTACAAAAGCAACGTACTTTTTTAGAACTATTGGGGGATTTTAGTGAGAAAGAATCTGTTATTTCAGTAGTAGGAGCGGGGGGAAAAACTACAACAATACGTAGAATTGCACAAGAACTTATGGAGAAAGAAATTTCCCCAATTGTGACAACAACAACACATATTGAAAAAGAGGAAACAACCTTTTTTTTGACAAATCCTTCTTTTGAAGAAATCCAAGATGTATTGAAAATGGAAGGTCAGGTATGGTTTGGAAATAGCACAAATCGTGAGGGGAAGGTGGGCAGTCCTTCATTTGAGCTTTTAGAGAGTGTATGGAGAAGTAGAAAAGGTGTTTTACTAATTGAAGCCGATGGAGCAAGGAGAATGCCTTGTAAGGTACCAGCTGCACATGAGCCTGTGATTTTTGAGAGAACAACACATGTTTTATCTGTATATGGATTAGATGCGATTGGGAAGGCGATAGAAGAGAGTTGTTTTCGCCCAGAGCTTGTAGCGGAAATTTTAGGGAAACAAAAAACAAGCTTTGTAACAACAGAAGATATCGCAATTCTTGCATTACATAGTTTTGGTGGAAAAAAGAAAGTACTGCCTCAAATGCAATACTTTATTATTTTAAATAAAGCTGATAATGAAAAGCGAAAAGGATTTGCCAAGGAAATTTGTAAAAATCTAGAAAAACACGGAGTTAAAAATGTTATCGTGACAGCACACAGATAAGGAGGAAATCAGTTATGAAAATTTTAATTAAAGGAGCAGGAGATTTGGCAACAGGAATCGCATCCCGATTGTATCATGCGGGACATCAAATTATGATGACCGAAATAGACGTGCCATTGACAGTTCGCAGAACAGTAGCATTTTCTAGAGCTGTATATGAACAGGAAGTTATTGTAGAGGATATGAAAGGGATTTTAGTTTCTTCCATGCAAGAAGCGCAAAAAGTATTTCAAGATGGAGATATAGCAGTAATCGTAGATCCTAGTGCAGAAATAAGAAAGGAATATCAACCCGATGTCATTGTGGATGCAATTCTTGCGAAGAAAAATTTAGGTACAACGATTACAGATGCAGCATTTGTTATTGGGGTTGGGCCTGGATTTACAGCAGGAGAGGATTGCCATTGTGTAGTAGAAACAAAGAGAGGACATACATTAGGGAGTGTGATTTGGGAGGGAAGTGCCATACCCAATACAGGGGTTCCTGGAAATGTAGGTGGTTATACAATTGAGCGTTTAATAAAAGCAAGTGCCAATGGGGTGATTGAACCTAAAGTTTCGATTGGGGAAATGGTAGAACAGGGACAACTTGTTGCTATGACAGGGAATCAGCCAGTGTATGCACAAATGACAGGAATCGTTCGTGGAATGTTACAAGATGGAGTTTTCGTAACGGAAGGCTTGAAAATCGGAGATATAGATGCTAGATGTGAGGTGTTTCATTGTCATACGATTTCCGATAAAGCAAAGGCAATAGGAGGAGGAGTGTTAGAAGCTGTAAGCAATTTTGAAAGAATCAATGGACGTTATGCCATAGTAGTATTAGCTGCAGGAGAATCTAGTCGTTTTGGTGGAGAAAAGCTTTTAGAAGAGATAGAGGGAAAACCGATGTATCAGCATATGCTGGAAAAAGCAAGTGCCTTTGGAGGATTATGTAAGGTGATTGTAACAGGGAATCCTCAAATAAAAAATATGGCAAAGCTTCTTGGATTTGATGTAATTGAAAATAAAGAGCCAAAAAAAGGAATATCACATTCTTTAAAATTGGCACTAACATTCTTGCTGCAAAAACAAGCAATGGTACAAGGCGTTTTATTTGCAGTATGTGACCAGCCATGGATTCGCATTTCTACAATACAAAAAATAGTAAATGAAGGTGCATTACATCCAAATCATATTATTTGTGCTGGACATTGTGGGGAAAGAGGAAATCCTGTTTTTTGGGGTAAAAAATATTTTAATGAGCTGCTAAAAACAGAAGGAGATTTTGGGGGTAAGCAGATTATGAAATATTATGAAGAACATATTAAAATGGTGGAATGTACATTAGCGGAATTAAAGGATATTGATAGGAGAATAGATTTGGAAAGCTAGAAACTTCAATAAAGGGCATGTTGTGAAATAAAAGTAGTTGATGTATAATAAGGTTCGTTTAAGGTAAGAAAGGAACAAATGATGAAAAGAATTTTACGAGGCAGTATAGGAATTTGCATATTAATAGCAATTTGTTTTGGATGTCAACCAAAGGAAGAAAAGA
>JAHLFA010000085.1 GCA_018883985.1 Candidatus Ruminococcus intestinipullorum
CTTACTTTATAGCGGATAGCCGTTTCTGTTATGGAATGTTTTTGTGCGTACTTAACAATACGTTGACGTTGATATTTTGGATGTGATAAACTTGACATACAAGGATTCTCCTTTCGATCTGATGATTGGTTTCTTGACAATTCCAATATATCATATCGATGTGAATCCTTGTTTTTATTTTGTTACCTATCTATTGTATCCTAACAAGACTATGAACGACAAAAGCACCCTACATTTCTGCAAGGTGCCTGTCATTCATTTTTATGCCGCTACTTCCATTTCCATCCCAGACTTAAGGGTTACTACTATCTTATCATCCAGGATTGTAACCTTCTCCACCAATCGTCTGGTAAGCGTCTCACTGTATGCTGTTAATTCAGTCTGCTGTTCATAAAGGAAATCTATCAATTCCTGCATTCGTAACTGAAGGTCTTTTCTTTCTGCTGCCGCCGTTAGAATCTCCTGTCGTTCTTCACGAAGTTCTACAATCTCTGTACCAAGCCTTTCTACTGCAAGCTCATCACCGGAAACACCGATAAGTTCTATCTGTAAATCGGCTAGTCTTTTATCTATAGCTCTTATCTTTTCTTCCAGATCATCGTTTATAACTTCTTCGATGTTCTGTCTTAGAAGTGGTATCACTATGTTCTTTTGTGCAAAGGCATCGTTGACTGCCGTAACAACTGCATCGTGAAGAACTGTTTCTTCTATGGTTCTTGCGGGACAATCAATTCCACTGCTTTTCTTCAGCACCCTGGATACGCATCTCCATACATATTTCTTCTTGCCTCTATTGTTCCAGTAGATCCTTCTGTAAATATCTTCGCAGTGTCCACAAAAGACCATACCGGAAAGTGCATACTTGCTAGTGTAAACTCTCTTCTTACCCTGTGGTACAAGATTCGCTCTCTTGGTCATTTCTGCTTGAACCTTTAGGAAAACATCCTTGTCGATGATCGCTTCGTGGCTGCCTTCCACATAATACTTTGGCATCTGTCCGTTATTCTCAGCTCTCTTCTTTTCAAGAATACTGACCGTGTATGTCTTCTGAAGAAGTGCATCTCCGATGTACTTTTCATTGGTAAGTATCTGCTTGATGTTGCTTTCATGCCATTTTAAATGTCCCGCACCATTCTTAATGCCGTCTGCTTCAAGACTTCTTTTTATCTGCAGAAGGCTTTGACCTTCCAGGTACTCTCTGTAAATGCGGCGTACAATTTCTGCCTGTGCTTCATCTATGATAAGGTTGCCATCTTCATCCTTGGTGTATCCTAAGAACCAATTGTGGTTGACCTGAACCTTTCCTTGCTGATTTCGGTACTGAATCCCAAGTCTTACATTGGCTGATAAGGATTCTGACTCCTGCTGTGCAAGTGCAGCCATGATAGTCATAAGCACTTCCCCTTTTGCATCCAGGGTGTTGATGTTCTCCTTTTCAAAGAAAACTGCAATGTTCAGTGCTTTCAGCTGACGGGTGTACTTAAGGCAGTCTACCGTGTTTCTTGAAAATCGGCTGATGGACTTGGTAAGAATAAGGTCTATCTTACCGGCCTCACAATCTTCTATCATCTGGTTAAAGGCTTCACGCTTCATGGTGTTCGTTCCAGAAATACCGTCATCGGCATAAACCTTTACAAACTCCCATTCTTCTTTACTCTGAATATAAGTCGTGTAGTGGCTTACCTGTGTTTCATAACTTGTTTCCTGTTCTTCAGAATCTGTAGAAACACGGCAGTATGCAGCAACTCTTATCTTCTGTACCTGCGTCTCTGTTTTTCTTGAACCGACTCTTTTTCGTGCCGGGATTACTGTTACGTTCTTTGCTAATGCCTGCATACCTTACACCTCACTCTCTATTAAGGCATATGCAAATTCCGCTTGTTTCACAGGGTCCGTGTATTTTGAAATCACTCTCGACATCTTGAAAGCAACTGGAATCTGAATATCCATGTTTCTTCTATATCTAATACCTTTGTAAACAGCATCTCTTTTTAATCGTTCTGTTTCAAAAGCCTGGGCGAGTTCTTCCGTTAAGATCGGTGGGTAGAAATCGTCTCCAAGGTATCGTTTATTCTGCAGAAGGTGTTTCTCTCTGCTATGTGTCATGGTAACGCCCGCATCCTTTGCTGCAGCTGTCATCGACATACCAGAAAGGTAATTACTACAAATCTTTCTGATAATGTCAGCCTGTTCTTCATTTACAACAGCCTTACCACCGACAATGTCATATCCGTATGGTGTATGTTTCATTTAATCAATCCTTTCTCGGAAGACTGGACCGCACTTCATGGCAAACCCAATCTCCGTTCTTTCATATACAATGATGTGGTCGACAAACTTTTCAAAAAGCTCTTCGTCAAATTCTGAAAGCATCTGCCCCTTTGCTGTGTAATGCAGAAGTTCCTTCAGCGATGCCTTTCGTTCATCTCCACCACTGATCTGCTTTATGATTGCATTTCGCTCTGATGTCAGTTCTTCATAACCTTTTACAAGACTATCGTTTTCCTGTGCAAATACCGCTGGATCGATAAAACCTTTAGAGAAAAGTGTCTTAATCTGCTGTCTCTTCTGCAGATTTTCTTCCATCGCATCCTCTAGGCATTCAGTTCATCAAGGTACTCTACCTTTTCGATTTCTTCAAGTCCTACTGAATATGGTTTCAGAACCTTGTCCCTTCCAAAAGTCAGCTTGTTCATCATGGTAATAAAGGCTGCTTTGACCTTGTCTTCTCTTATTGATTTCATACCGCAAGCATCCTTATCCTTAAGGTGCAGACTACAGTTAAAACCGAAGTATCCATCAAACTTCTTTCTTTTCCAGGTGCTGCCACACTCACCGCAAATAATCCTTTTGGTAAAAACATATCGGTTCTGATATTTGGAATCATCTGCTGTGATGCCTTTTTCAAGTCCATTTCTATCAAGCATCAGGTTCAAATTGTCCTGTTGTTTTTCTTCAATGCATATGACATTCAAATATTTTAGAACTTCTTTCCTTTGGTTGTCCGTCAATGATGATATTTCTTGAAGCATTGCCCTTTCTATTGCTAAACTTCCCGGAACATAAACACCACTGTCATATATATGCAACTGATCATTAATTTTCTTGATATAATATTGTGACCGGATATATTCAGCAAATTTATCATGCAAGAATTTATTCTTTACGAAAAACGACTGCTTTTTAAATGCTTCATCCCTTAAAATCACATCAAGTTCACTTTGTTCAATAGATTCAGCCATTACATACTGATTTATAATTCTGATTGTTTCCCGGATATCATCTTTATCCAATCCGGCATTCTGTAACGTCAGTATGTAACTAAATAATGTACTGTTTCTTCCGTCACCTTCTCCAAGATTTGTAAAATCTATTGTACATTTGGGAAGTGGTGTAAAATACTTTGGTATTTCCTGATAAGGTTGTTCACTGTAAATCGCTTTTCGTTCAGTTCCGTTGAACTTCAAGCACTCATAAGGCAATGAATAGCCGGGGTGAAAATCTACAACGATGCCACATGCAAGCATTACTTTATCAGCTTTCTTTAATGATGAATTGCCGTTGATCATTAAAACGTGTATACCTCTACCACCCTGTCTGTCAGTCACATATGCACCAAGTTTTTCACCTTTTATGATATTCTGCAAAATATCACTATACGGCTGTTCATCGGCATCCAGTAAAACAGTATTGGCATTCATTACACCGCTGAACCCTTCATATTGGTTTGCTTCTTGCAATGACATTATTTTAGGATTTCTTCCTGATTGATATTTTTGACCTTTTGCATTCTTTACAAATCCCTTATAAAGACCTGTTTCATCAAAGTCTATCATTTTCCCATCTCACCCCTTTCCATAAATTTTTATAAAATACATTCCTTTGGTTTTGGTTACATCTAAAAATTTTCACGGTGCTGCAACACCTCTAATTGTTGAGATACTTCTGATATTTTTCTTTGACTGAATCAGTAGCACCATTTTTATAAATCTTCCTGATGTCACTAATTGTTTCGTCTTTCAGAAGCTTCAACCAATCAATTAAATCTCTGCTGCTGTTGGCAAAGCTGCAACATTTACCATCAGCATATTCAATCCGGTATCTCATTTAATCACCCTCTTTTCTGAAATATTCAAGTGGAACATCTAACGCATCACATATTTTAAAATATTCTTCTGCTGATAATTTTCTGTTCCCATTTAGTAATGCGTTCAGTGTACTTGCTGTCATTCCTAAAGGTTCTTTTAGAAAAGATTGCTTAATACCTCTTTCTTCCATATAGCTTTTTATTCTTTTGTTTAACATTATGTATATCACCCCTTTCCTTTATACGGTTTTTCCGTATATCAAGATATTGCTACTGTTTTTCCGTATTGTAAATATATTATTACAGTATTTCCGTATATTTGTTTTTAGTTTTTGAATTTAACTATTGAATTTCCGTAATTTCTATGATAATGTTTAGATGATAAATGAAAGGCGGTGAAAACATTGGATAATGTAAGAGAATCTCTTGCAAAAAACATTCAAAAATATAGAAAAAATTTAAATTTATCACAACAAGAGTTAGCCAAAGCGGTTGGTGTAAAAAGTTTGACAACTGTTTCAAGTTGGGAACGTGGTGCGAATGCACCGGATATTTCCATAATTTGTAAGCTGTGCGAACTTTTCAAAATTACTATTGAAGATTTACTTGGTGTTAGTTATTTAGAATACTTAGATTCAGTTACCGATTTGAATAAACTGAAAAAAGAAATTTCAGAATCAGAAGAGTTTGAAAAACTTTTCATTTCACTTTACGGTGAAAACGAATATAACTCTTTTCAACAATACTGTTTATTGACGGCAGAGGGGAGTGATAAAGTAAAATCTTATATCCATGATTTGTTTACAAATCCTCTATATAGATCTGATAAATAGTGATTCATTGACAATATAATATACTTAACCGTGCAGCCGGGGGACGTGCTCTCATCTGATCTGAGCCTTACAGAAAGGGTGATTATTATGAGTACATACGAAGAATTGCAGATAATACTTACTACAGCATTACTAATCGTTGCGATTTTGACTTATACACATAAGAAATAGCCGTCCTGCTCTCTGGAAAAGTTTAGGAACGGCTATCTCTATGATAACTAAGTATTAAATTTTGCCGGGTCGGGTGAGTTGCATTCACCTTCCGGCTGCCTTGTTAAGTATATTATATGTCAGCATTTCAAATTTGTCAAATCAACAAAATAACCAAGCCACTTAATTCTGACGGTCAAGAGAATTAAATAACTTGGTTACTATTACAGAATGTTTTACTGGGCAATGTAAGGACACCACATCCAGTGTTTTTATTATATAACAAGTAGAACAGTTTGTCAAACAGTCAAAAACCGCCCCTGACGGCAATCAGGAACGGTATTTGATAGATGTAACCCATAAACCCAATAAAGGAATATGTGATACTTCCGAAACCAAAATCAGTATAGCACATTCCTTTGTTAAATGCACCCATTTTCAATGAAAGGAAGTGCTATTTATGCAAGGTGGAGTAAGAAAAAGAGGTACAACATGGTCATATTATTTTGACCTTGGAAAAATTGACGGTAAAAGAAAGAAAAAAGAAAAGGGTGGATTCAGAACCAAGAAAGAAGCTGAACAGGCATTGACTGCTGCTATGAATGAATACAATAATGCCGGGACTGTATTTGAACCGACAGAAATAACAGTTGCTGATTACCTGAATCAGTGGTTTGATCTGTACTGTAAGACCAATCTGAAATATAACACCCAAGTTGGGTATTTAAGAATTATTCAAGGGCATTTAATTCCAAAGTTCGGTGTATACCGCCTAAAAGCAATCACTCCGGCAGTATTACAGGAATATGCTGTTGAACTTAAAATGAACGGTAATTCAAAAAGTCATTTAGTTGGTATTTTGTCTGTATTCAGTGCTGCACTGAATTATGCAGTTGAGCCAATGCACTATTTACAGTCTAACCCCATGCAGTATGTGAAATTTCCAAAGGTTGAAAGAAAACCACGTGAACGAATTGTACTGACGTTAGATGAATGGTGTAAGATTCGTGACAGATTTCAAAACACCCGGTACTATATACCTTTAATGATCGGATTTTATACAGGCTTACGAATATCAGAAACCTTTGGTCTTACTTGGGATGATATTGATTTTGATAAAAGAAAAATATCTGTAAATAAGCAGATTGTAAAACGTAACTTTGGGGCAGATGTAAGAAAGGTTGTTGAAAAGAAAGGTAAGAAAGAACAGCGTTCATCTTGGTACTTTACTACACCAAAAACTTTTACTTCCATTCGTGAAGTCCCTTTTGGTGAAACACTATATCAGGCATTGAAACAGGAAAAAGCTGAACAACTTAGGAATGAAATGAAGTATGGGGAATATTACACGATTCATGTTAAAAAGATTGAAACTGATGAAAAGGGTAATGACATGATCAGGATTGTACCAATTCAAAAATGTGTTGAAAGTCCACTACAGCGTATCAGGTTGGTGTGTATTGATGAAAACGGTCAGTATACTTCCACTGATTCATTTAAGTATTGCAGTAGGGTTATACACCATGAAATGCATCTTGCCTTTGATTATCACAGCTTAAGGCATACACACGCAACACTGTTGATTGAATCCGGTGCTGATGTTAAGAATGTTCAGACACGATTAGGACACACCAATATAGAAACCACATTGCAGACCTATGTGCATGATACAGAAAAAATGGCTGAACGTTCTGTTGATCTCTTTGAAAAAATCACACAAGCAAAAACGTCATAAATAAAAATAAAGGGAGTGAATCCGCTGATTGTTCAGCGTGTTCACTCCCTTTTCTTTGTTCAGTGATGATTTTAAAAATTACGGTGGCAAATGGGTGGCAAATAGACTGAACCCCCCCCACTCATAAAAGCCTGTAAAACCGCCTATTTACGTGATAATAAACAGACAGTCTCCACATGCACCGTCATCGGAAACTGATCCACAGCCCTAACCTTTTCAAGACGATACCCATTTTCACACAAATACTTCAAATCCCTCGCCAACGTTGCCGAATCACAACTCACATACACAACTCGTTTAGGCTCCATTTCGGTAATCGTACGAAGCAGCGACTCCTCACACCCTTTCCGTGGTGGGTCAACTACAATTACATCTGCAGTTGCTTTTTCTCCTGAATGCTCTTTTGCATATCTTTCATAATACGCTGGCAGTACTTCTTCTGCCTTCCCTACGTAAAATTCTGCATTATCAATTTGATTAATCTTTGCATTTTCCCTTGCATCTTCAATCGCTTGTGGAATAATCTCCACACCATAAACCCTTTTTGCCCTCTGTGCTAAAAAGAGAGAAATCGTACCAATCCCACAATACAAATCCCATACAATTTCACTGCCTTTCAAATCAGCGTACTCTAATGCCTGTCTATATAATTTTTCTGTCTGTATTGGATTTACTTGAAAAAAAGACAAAGGAGAGATTTGATATTTAATGTCACCGATAAAATCAGTAATATACGATTGTCCCCAAATTACTTGATAAGAATCTCCCATAATCACATTCGTATTTTTCTGATTTGTGCTAAAAGTAATACTTGTCATTCCTTTCAGCTGTGACAATTGAGAAACTAGCTCTTTTGTATGTGGAATCTTCACCCCATTAATTACAAAACAAACCATAATTTCATCGGTCTTAAAACCATATCGAATTAAAACATGACGAAGTAATCCCTTGCCAGTATTTTCATCATATACAGACAAATGGAACTCTTTCCAAAATTTCAATATTAACTCTAATATCTCTTGATTTACGGATTTTCCCAACGCACAATCTGTATTTGCAATGATACTGTGTGTTCTTCCTGCATAAAATCCTGTGATAATTTCGCCATCTTTACTAATTCCAAAAGGAAATTGTGCCTTATTTCTATACGCAAAGGGATTCTCCATCCCTACAATAGGCTCCATAATACTCTCTATAAATTCTCTGTCAAAGCCACCTATTCTCTCTAAGTTTCCCTTTACTTTCTTCTCTTTAAATTCAAGCTGTTTCTCATAAGACATTTCTTGAATCTGGCATCCACCACAATTTCTTGCAAATTCACATCTTGCTTGAACACGATCTTTTGATGCTTCTAGAATTTTCATTAATTTAGCATAGCCGTAGTTCTTCTTCGCTTTCATAACTTTGACTTCTGCCACATCACCAATAATGGTATCTTTAACAAAGAGGGGATATCCCTCTACTTTACCAATCCCCTCACCATTGACTCCTATGTCTTCAATCTTTACTTTTACAATATCATTTTTCTGCATTCTCAAACGCCTTCACTTTTTCTATATAGAACTTCTTCTTAAATTTGTTTCAAACAAACGATTGTATCCTAACCAATCATTTCCTGGTTTATTTTTGAAAATTTCTGTTAATGTTTGCATCTTTGCATCTGCGTTATCAGCTAAATTCAATGCCATCGCCTCTGCCAATGCTGGTTTTTTTGGAGAACCATACTCCAACTCACCATGATGAGAAATAATACAATGTTTCAATTCGCTTCCTAATTTTTCTGGAAATCCTTCAATAGAATTCATTGCCTCATTCATCATCTCTATTCCAATGATAATATGACCTAATAACTGACCATCATCCGTATAATCATTATCTGGAAATGGAGATAATTCTTTAGTCTTACCAATATCATGACAAAGTGCTGCCGCATATAAAAGATCACGGTTTAATATTGAATACGTATCTGCATAATATTTACACATATTTAGAACACTGACTGTATGCTCTAACAAGCCCCCTGCAAACCCATGATGAACTGTTTTTGCAGCAGAATGTTTTTTAAATATTTGAATAAATTCTTCATCTTTTACGTAATAATATTCTACTGCCTGACGAAGCCATGGATTTGAAATTCTGCGAATAAAATCCAATAACTCCTCATACATACTATCCACACTCTTTTCAGAAGATGGCATATAGTCTGCCAAACTATACTCTCCGTCTTCTGCCTTTCGTATTTGTTTTATATTTAATTGCAAACTTCCATTGTAACTAATAACATCTCCAAATACTTCAATAAAATCCTTTTCCTCGTAGTCGGCAATTCCCTGAGAATTTGGATCCCACACTTTTCCATCTAGAACTCCCGTCTTATCCTGCAGAATTAGATTATCATAAGGCTTTCCATTTCTAGTTTCTGCAGATCGCTTTCCCTTGCATAGGTAAACACCTCTGATTGTTTCGCCTTCATGTAAATCTTTAATATATTTCATTTTCGCTTATTTCCTCTCTATCCAAATCTTTACAGAATAAAACCCTAAACAGAAGCTTCCTTTTTAAGACAGTTTCAGATTTTATCTCTTATGTCGTATAGTATAACTGATTCTATTAGATTGTTCAATATTTATCCTTTTCAATATAATGTAAATAAGGTAGAATGAAGCTATAAATTCAAACTAAAGGTGAATCAAAATGAATCAAAAAACGTTAACAAAATTAGAATATTATAAAATTACTGCTCTCTTAGAAGAACAAGCATCTTCCATGCGGGGAAAACAACTTTGTAGAAAATTAAAACCGTCTAGAGATATAGAAAAAATTCAAACTTGGCAGGAGCAGACTGCTGCCGCATTTACTCGAATTGTGAAAAAGGGTCGGATTTCCTTTGGAGATGCATTTCCAGTTGGTGAATCACTAAAGAGATTGGAAATTGGAGGTGCTTTAAGCTGTAATGAACTACTTAGAATTTGCAAGGTACTTCAAGCTGCTGGCAAGGTGAAAGCATACGGCCGACATGATACACAGGAAGAATTGGCAGATTGTTTAGATATCTACTTTGACCAACTTGAACCCCTATTCCCTCTTACCTCTGAAATAGAACGTTGTATTCAGGGAGAGGATGATATTTGCGATGATGCTAGCAGCACTTTAAAACAAATACGCAGAAATATTGGTATATTAAATGATCGAGTGCATACTACTTTAACAAATCTTGTAAATGGTTCTCTTAGAACCTATCTTCAAGATGCGATTATTACAATGCGTGGAGATCGTTACTGTATTCCTGTAAAGGCAGAATATCGAAGCCAGGTACATGGTATGATTCATGATCAATCTTCGAGTGGTTCTACCTTGTTTATTGAACCTATGGCTATTGTAAAATTAAATAATGATTTAAAAGAATTGTATGCCAAGGAACAAGAAGAAATTCAAGTTATCTTAGCAAAGCTTAGCGAACAAACTGCACAGTATATAGAAGAGATTCGTACAGATTATCGTATACTTACAGATTTGGACTTTATTTTTGCCAGAGGTGCTTTAGCATTGAATATGAATGCTAGCCGTCCACTTTTTAATGAAGAGGGTCGTATCCTAATTCGTGAAGGACGTCATCCTCTTCTCGATCCTAAAAAGGTTGTTCCAATTACAATCTCTCTTGGTGACAAATTTTCTTTATTAATTGTTACAGGGCCAAATACTGGTGGAAAAACAGTATCATTAAAGACAGTGGGACTATTTACCTTAATGGGACAATCAGGACTTCATATTCCAGCAAGGGATCGTTCAGAACTTTCTGTTTTCCATCAGGTATATGCAGATATTGGAGATGAGCAAAGCATTGAGCAAAGTTTAAGTACTTTCTCCTCTCACATGACAAACATCGTTTCGTTCCTACAAGATGTAGACGATAAATCTCTTGTTTTGTTTGATGAACTTGGAGCTGGTACCGACCCTACTGAAGGTGCTGCTCTTGCAATAGCAATTCTTTCTCATCTTCATAAACAAGGAATCCGTACGATGGCAACGACCCATTATAGCGAACTAAAAGTATATGCTCTATCTACAGAAGGGGTAGAAAATGCTTGCTGTGAATTTGATGTAGAAAGTTTGAAGCCTACCTATAGATTGCTCATTGGAATTCCTGGAAAAAGTAATGCATTCGCTATTTCTGGTAAACTTGGACTTCCTCAATATATTATAGAAGATGCAAAAAAACACCTTTCTGAGGAGGATACTTCTTTTGAAGATTTAATCTCTAATTTAGAAGCAAGTAAACGTACTGTGGAAAAAGAACAAGAGGAAATCGCTTCCTATAAACGTGAAATAGAATCTTTAAAACAACAAGTAGAACAAAAACAAGAACGTCTTGAAGAGCAAAGAGAGCGTATTCTTCAGGAAGCTCGTGAAAAAGCTTCTGCTATTCTTCGAGATGCAAAAGAAGTTGCTGATGAAACTATTAAAAATTTCCATAAATTTGGAAAAGAAAATATTTCCATAGCAGAAATGGAAAAAGAGAGAGAACGTCTTCGCAAAAAGATAAAGGAGAACACTTCCTCAAATACAAAGAAAACACAAACACCAAAAAAACAGTATAAACCTAGTGATTTCAAATTAGGTGAATCTGTGAAGGTATTAAGTATGAACCTAACAGGAACTGTAAGTTCACTCCCTGATTCTAAGGGCAATTTAACAGTTCAAATGGGTATCTTGCGTTCACAAGTTCATATGTCTGACTTAGAAATTATTGAAGAAGCATCACCTTATACTTCAAAATCTCTAAAACGTACTTCAAAAGGTAAGATAAAAATGAGTAAATCTCTTTCTATTAGCCCTGAAATTAATTTACTTGGTCAAACAGTTGATGAAGCCATCTCCCAGCTAGATAAATACTTAGATGATGCCCTCTTATCTCATCTAAATACAGTACGTATTGTGCATGGTAAAGGAACGGGTGCTTTAAGAAAAGGTATTCACGAATATCTTCGTCGCCAAAAACATGTAAAATCCTATCGCTTAGGTGAATTTGGCGAAGGGGATGCTGGTGTAACAATTGTAGAACTAAAGTAATTTTAACAACAAAAAATAGCCTTTCGTATAGAATAGTTCCACACGGAACTATTCTATATTTTTGGCTATCTATATAGCATATTTTGATATTGCTCTTCTTCCATATTCTCTGGTGTTACCCAAACATACCCCGTATCTACTACTGCTTCATTCCCAATTTGAAGTACAGTTCTAGCTGCTCCTACTACGGAGGCATATCCTATTCCAAAAGGATTCTGAACTACTAATCCCTGTATTTCTCCTTTTTCTAATGCATCTAATTGCTCTTTTCCTGCATCAAATCCCATTAAAACAATATCTTCTGTTTTCTCATTTTTCTGTAATGCTAAAAGTGCTAATTGTGTTGCATCTGCATTTGTTCCAAAAATCCCTTTTATGTTAGGATGCTTTTCTAAATAATATTCAATCACATCTTCGTCACTTAACGATTCAGCTTTAATTTCAGATGTTTCGTCTTCCTCAGCAATCATTTTTTTCGTTTCTTCCAATTTGTCACAGAAAATTGTTTCTACAACAGACACATTTGGATAGGTTTCTTGTATCTCCGATAAAAATCCATTCATTCGTTCTTTTGCTGTTTCTGAATTACTATCCCAAACTACAAGTAATAATTCTCCTTCATCCTGTATGCTGTTTGCCAACTTATAGGCACCTGTTCTTGCAGCCTCTACATTATCCGTCTTAATCGTACACTGTATTCCATGATATTGATTCCCTGAATCTAATGCAATAATTGGAATTCCATTCTCAGCAGCAGAATCAAATTGTACATTATAAGCATCCTCATCTATACTAGCAATTCCTATTACATCTGGATAACGTGACAGCTCTTCATCTAAGATATTTACCTGTTCATCTATATCCTCACCATCTGGTGCATTAAACGTTATCTTAATTCTATCCTCGCCTTTATATCCCAACGCTGCATTTAAATCTTTCTCTGCCTGCTCAACCCCTTTCTTAACATTCTTCCAATAAGCAGAATTTTTATCCTTTCCAAGAATAGAAATATACGTACCTGGTTCTAAGTTTAAATCAGCTACATTGCTATATGCAGCTGGAATAATAACATCTAAATTTCCCTGATATGCTGGTATCTCTGTCTTATCACCTGTAAAGGTAGGTTTTTCTTCTGTTTTAGCACATGCTCCAATTGTCATTGCAATACAAAGTGTTGCTGGGACAATTAGACTCCATTTTTTTCTCATATATTTCGCCTCCAGTATTTTTATATACTTTAAGATACCTATATACTATACATCATTATTTTGAAAAAAAAAGAAATTTTTTCTTAATTTT
>JAHLFA010000086.1 GCA_018883985.1 Candidatus Ruminococcus intestinipullorum
GATGAGCATGTTTTTTTAGTAGGAATTTTGATGTTTTATGTTATAATCACAACTAATTTGACAAAAGAGAAAATGCAATAATTGAAAAGTATATGAATTAAAACATTAAGTTGACAATAGCACAAAATGTGATATTTATGGCTTTTGGGAATATGAATGCTTGAGAATATAAATTCGTTAATATGGGATAATGGTGATATGAAATGTCAATAAAAGCAAAATATCTTGTAAATAAAAAAGTTAGAGGATTTTTAATTAAAGATTGGAAAAGACAAAATAAACAAACATATCTGTACGTAGAATGTCCATATTGTCATAATATGAAGTGGATGCGCAGCGATGGAATTGTCAGTTCTAAATCAAAAATAATTTCATGTGGATGTTATAATAAAACACATAATTATAAGAAACCTACAAATATAACAAACAAAGCTTTTGGAAGATTAAAAGCAATTCGTTCAACAAATGAAAGAAGTTTATATAATGGATCTGTTATTTAGGAGTGTGTTTGTGTATGTGGAAATATTAAATGTGTTCCATACTCTGAATTAATCAATGGTCATGTAAAAAGTTGCGGTTGTCTTGGAAATGAAAACTCGATCAAGAATGGTAAAAAAGTAGCAGATTATATGAAAGAAAATTATTATGCACAGAATACTAGTATGTTGGCTCTCATAGCATCTAAACCATCTACCAATACTTCAGGTGTTAAAGGTGTGAGTTGGAGAAAAGACAGAAATAAATGGTGTGCTCAAATTGTATTTCAAGGAAAACATTATCATTTGGGGTTATATGATAAGATAGAGGATGCAGCAGAAGCGAGAAGAATAGCAGAGGAACATCTCACGAAGGATTTTGTTCAATGGTTTAAAGAAAATCGAAAAGAACAGTTTCAAAAACTACTAAAAAATAAGAGATTTCAAAAAGAGGAATTTGAATAAAATCAGCATTTTATAAAGAAGTATAATGAACGTATGCGTTGTACGAAAACTTTTTATTGTAAGAAAGCTAAACATACTGTTCGTTACATAGAAAATAAGGTGGAAGACTATGAATGATATTTTAGATTATATAAAGGTTCTTGAAAATGAGCCTATTTATGAAACACTTTTAGGTTATGTAAAGCAACTTTTTTCTGAAAATAATTATTTTAAGTTTTGTTATTACTCTGGTTGTATTTCTGGTATTCTATTAGTTTATGTAAAAAATGGTATTTTTTCTAATCGTGATTATGTTTTTGTTACTGATATGATTAAATTTGTTTTAAATTCAGGTATTGAAAATAATCGTTTTGTTAAATCTTAATGATTTTTAATGACTTATGTTTAGTCACATATCAATAAAGCCGTGTAAATGATTTATGTTACATAGTCCTTTACACGGCTTTATTGATATGACAAACTCTATTTATGCATATATTTAAAGGAATTAATGCATGAAGAACAAATATTTTACTGAACAAGAAAGTTACCAGCTCGAAATTTTGTTGAAAGAGGGAAAAAGTAAACAAGAAATTGCTAATATTTTGGGTAAGTGTAGAGCTACAATTTATAACGAGATTAAGAGGGGTACAGTCAAGCAGTTGCGTAGTGATTTGACAGAGTATAATTTGTATTGTGCCGATGTTTCACATAATAAGTATTTAGAAAATAGAAAAAATAAAGGAAGATGTTATAAGATTGATTCTGATACAGATTCTGAATTGATTTCTTTTGTTGCAAGAAAAATTAAATATGAAAAATGGAGTCCTCATGCCGTTATTGGTTATATTAATAGCCACAATTTAAGATACACTTACATATGTAAAACAACACTTTATAATTACATAAAGAATAAGTTATTTTTTGGACTTTCTGTTTTTGATTTGCCTTATTCTAAAAAAGCAAAGAAGAAAGATAATCGTAATTGTAGAGTTGCATTAAAAAATATTAGAGGACGTTCCATAGAAGAGCGCCCTAAACATATTTTAGAGCGTTTAGAATATGGACACTGGGAAATGGATACAGTTTATTCAGGGCGAAATAAGGGGAGTTCTTGTTTGTTGGTTTTTACAGAGCGTATGACTAGACAAGAATTGATTTATAAGATTTCGAATCGTACTTCAAAGAGTGTTGTTTCATGTTTGGATAAGATGGAACGTTCTTTCGGTGCTAAAAGATTTAGAGGTACATTTAAATCTATCACATGTGATAATGGTGTGGAATTTTTAGATTTTAAGTCAATGGAGCAGTCTTGTATTAATAAGGTTGTTCCTAGGACTACTGTTTATTATTGCCATCCTTTTTGTAGTGGTGAACGTGGCTCGAATGAAAATCAAAACAAGATGATACGTAGACATATAAAAAAAGGCTCTGATATCTCAGAATTCAGTGATGATGATATTCTCTATATTCAGGATTGGATTAATAACTATCCTAGGGAGATTTTTGGTTTTAAATCTTCGAATGAATATAGAGAATATCTTTCCTTGTGATGTTCAGACGTTTGAATTTTGTAGTTCTTTTTAGGGATAGAATTATCTATCTCTTGTTTTCGTGTAAATTTATTCAATTTTCACAAAACCATACAGTTAAATTACATTTTAATTTGTGTCAATTTTACATTTTCAAAAAAAATTCTAATTTATTGTTGACTTTTTCAAAAAATTTTTTTATATAAGGTTAGTCAAATCAAACAATATGTGATATAATATGAAACATTACAGAATTGGAGGTACAGGAATGAAAGTAGAAAGCAAAAAAGTTCAAGTAGCATTGTTGGGGATAGGTACAGTTGGTACTGGTGTTTATAAATTATTGAAAAAAAGAGCAGATGTCATGAAAGATATTGCTGGGGCAGAGTTAGAAATTGTTAAAATTCTTGTGCGTAATTTGTCAAAAGAGAGAGAAGGAGTAGATTCATCACTTTTCACTACCGATTGGAATGAAATTTTGAATGATTCAGAGATAAAAATTGTTATTGAAGTAATGGGGGGAATTGAACCAGCAAAATCAATGATGGAAGATGCCTTGCGTGCTGGAAAACATGTTGTAACAGCGAATAAAGATTTACTGGCAGAACATGGAGGGGAATTATTGGATTTGGCATCTGCATCAGGCTGTGACCTTTTGTTTGAGGCAGCAGTAGCAGGTGGAATTCCTATTATACGTCCATTGAAACAGTGTCTTGCTGGAAATGAAATTACAGAAGTTATGGGGATTGTTAATGGGACAACTAATTATATTTTGACAAAGATGTTTGAAGAGAATATGGGATTTGCAGAGGCATTGGAAAAAGCAACCAAGCTAGGATATGCAGAAGCAGATCCAACAGCAGATATAGAAGGATTAGATGCTGGTCGTAAAGCTGCAATTTTGGCCTCTTTGGCATTTCATTCACGTGTACGTTTTAAAGATGTATATATAGAGGGGATTACAAAAATAACAGCAGATGACATTGCATATGCAAAGGAATTAGACAGCGTAATCAAGCTATTGAGTGTAGCTCATCATACGGAAAAAGGAATTGAAGTAGGTGTATATCCAATGTTGTTAAATCAGGAGCATCCACTAGCAGCAGTTCGAGATGCATTTAATGCAGTATTTGTACATGGAGATGCAGTAGATGATGCAATGTTTTATGGAAGAGGAGCAGGGGAAATGCCTACAGCAAGTGCAGTAGTAGGTGATGTAATAGACGTGATAAGAAATCTACAATATGGATGTAATGGTAGAATAAGCTGTACATGCTATAAAGAGCTTCCAATTTGTTCCTTCGATGAGGTGAAAAATAAGTTTTTCATTAGAATGCAAGTGAAAAATGAGCCTGGAGTATTAGCTCAGACAGCAAAAGTATTTGGGGATCATAAAGTAAGTATTCATCGTGTAATTCAAAAAAATGCAAAAGAAACAAAAGCAGAATTAGTAATTAGTACAGAAAAAGTGAAAGAGTATCATTTACAAGATGCATTGCAGGAATTAAGAGTGATGGATAGTATTTCAGAAATCAGCAGTGTGATTCGTATATATTAAGAAGTTGCAGGAGGATAAAAGCGTGAGCTATGCAGATAAAGTATTCATAGAGATGTGTAAAGATATTCTGGAAAATGGAACAAGTACAGAAGGTGAAAAGGTTCGTCCAGTATGGGAAGATGGCACATCTGCATATACGATTAAGAAGTTTGGAGTAGTAAATCGTTATGATTTATCAAAGGAATTTCCAGCATTGACATTACGAAAAACAGGAATTAAAAGTTGTGTAGATGAACTCCTTTGGATATGGCAAAAGAAGTCAAATAATATTAATGAATTGAATAGTCATATTTGGGATAGTTGGGCAGACGAAACAGGTTCCATTGGAAAAGCTTATGGATATCAAATGCAGGTAAAGCACCAATATAAAGAAGGGATGATGGATCAGGTAGATCGTGTAATTTACGACTTAAAAAATAATCCATATAGTCGTCGTATTATGACAAATATTTATGTACATCAGGATCTTCATGAAATGAATTTATATCCATGTGCATACAGCATGACATTTAATGTAACAAAAGAACCAGATAGTGAAAAGTTAACATTAAATGGAATATTAAACCAACGTTCACAAGATGTGTTAGCTGCAAATAATTGGAATGTATGTCAATATGCTGTATTGTTACATATGTTGGCACAGGTGTGTGATATGAAGGTTGGTGAATTCGTACATGTCATAGCAGATGCTCATATTTATGATAGGCATATTCCATTGATAAAGGAATTAATCGAAAGAGAGCCATTAAAAGCACCTACTTTATGGTTAAATCCTGAAGTAAAGGATTTTTATCAATTTACAGTAGATGACGTAAGATTGGAAAATTATGAAACACATCCTCAGATTAAAAACATTCCAATTGCGGTATAATTTATAAAAATTAGGTAGGAGAAGGAAGTATGAATATAATTGTAGCAGTGGACAAAAATTGGGCAATCGGATATAAGAATAAATTACTTGTAAGTATTCCTGCAGATATGAAATTTTTCCGTGAAACAACAAGCGAAAAAGTTGTGGTGATGGGAAGAAAGACATTAGAAAGTTTCCCAAATGGATTGCCTTTGAAAAATCGTACGAATATCGTACTAACATCCAATCCTAATTATAAGGTTAAGGATGCAATTGTTGTGAATACTATGGACGAGCTGTTAAAAGAGTTAGAGAAGTATTCTAAAGAGGATATTTTTGTTATAGGAGGAGAGACGATTTACAGGCAGTTACTCCCTTATTGTAAAAAAGCATATATTACAAAAATAGACCACGCATATCAGGCAGATACGTATTTTCCAAATTTAGATAATCTAGAAGAGTGGGAGATGACACAGGTAGGAGAAGAGCAGACTTGTTTTGATTTAGAATATGTATTTTCTATTTACGAGAAAAAAGAAGCGGAAAATAAATGATGAAGATGTCAAATAAACAAAGAACTGGAAAATATATACGATTTGTTCTGATGTTTGGAGTGATGCTCCTTCTTTTTGGATGTACTCAGGTAAAAGATGTAGAGGAAAATCATAAAATTAAAGTAGTTACAACAATTTTTCCACCCTATGATTTTGTGCGTCAAATAGCTGGAGATAACGTAGAGGTAACGATGCTGTTAAAACCAGGAGAAGAGACACATTCCTATGAGCCAACTCCACAGGATATTCTTCAAATTCAACAGGCAGATGTATTCATATATACTGGAGGGGAAAATGATGTATGGGTGGAGGATATTTTAGATTCCATCCATCTAGAGGGAAAAGAAATGATTGCAATGGTTGATTGTGTGGAAACATTGGAAGAAGAACATGTGGAGGGAATGAAAGATGAGAGAGGTCATAACCATACTCTTCATGACCATGAACATGAACATGAAGAGGAGCATGAGCATACTGTAGATGAACACGTATGGACTTCTCCACAAAATGCAGAAAAAATTGTAGTAGATATTTCCACCGTATTACAGCAAAAGGATAAAGAAAATGCTTTATTGTATAAAGAAAATACAGAAAAATATTTAGTACAATTGAAAGAGTTAGATGAAGAATTTAGAGAAGTAGTTGAAAATTCAAAAAATCATGTGCTTCTTTTTGGGGATCGTTTTCCATTTCGCTATTTTGCAGAAGAGTACAATCTTGATTATTATGCGGCGTTTCCAGGATGTGCTTCAGATACAGAGCCAAGTGCCGCAACAATGGCTTTTTTAATTAATCAAGTAAAAGAAAAGAATATTCCAGTTGTTTTAAAGATGGAGTTAAGTAATGATGATATCTCTAAAGCAATAGCTGAGGCTACTGGAACAAAGGTAAGAACCTTTTATAGTTGCCACAATTTAACTGCCAAAGAATTTCAAGCTGGGGAAACTTATTTAAGCATGATGAGGAAAAATGTAGAAACTTTGAAGGAGGTTTTAGGTGGATGGCATTGATACAGTGTGAAAATATATCTGCTGCATACGAGGGACAAACAGTAATAAAGGATTTGTCTTTTCAAATTAATCCAAAAGAGTATTTGTGTATCGTAGGAGAAAATGGTTCAGGAAAAAGCACACTTGTTAAGACGATTTTAGGGTTAAAAGCTCCATCAAAAGGGAAGATTCTCTTTGGAGATGGATTAAAACAAGAAGAAATAGGATATTTGCCCCAACAAACAGTTGTGCAAAAAGATTTTCCAGCAAGTGTATATGAGGTTGTTTTATCGGGCAGGTTAAACAGTCGTGGGTGGAAGCCATTCTACAATGCAAAAGATAAACAACAAGCAAAGAAAAATATGGAGCTGCTTGGAATTCAAGAAATCGAAAAACATTGCTTTCGAGAACTTTCAGGTGGTCAAAAACAACGAGTCCTACTAGCAAGAGCATTGTGTGCAACAAAGAAACTTTTATTATTGGATGAGCCAGTAACAGGCTTAGATCCCATCGTAACAGCACAATTTTATCAATTAATAAAAAAAATTAACCAAGAGTCAGAAATCGCAGTGGTCATGGTATCTCACGATATCGAAAGTTCCCTCCAATATGCAAGTCATATCTTACATTTACAGGAAACAGCCCTTTTCTATGGAACAGCAGAAGAATATAAACAAAGTACCATAGGAAAAAAATTTTTGGGAGGAAAATAGTGTTATGGAAACAATTTTGGAAATGTTTGCCTATCCATTTATGGTTCGAGCATTTTTAGTAGGTTCTCTAGTAGCTCTTTGTTCCGCATTGTTAGGAGTTACACTGGTCTTAAAGAGATACTCTATGATAGGAGATGGACTTTCTCATGTGGGATTTGGTGCTCTTGCAATTGCTACAGCACTTAACGTGGCACCTTTAACCGTTGCATTACCAATTGTTGTTATTGCTGCAATTTTATTATTGCGTTTGAGTGGAAATAGTAAGATAAAAGGAGATGCTGCAATTGCTCTGATTTCTACAAGTGCATTGGCGATTGGAATTATGGTAATTTCAATGACAACAGGAATGAATACAGACGTGTATAATTACATGTTTGGAAGTATTTTAGCTATGAGCAAAGAAGATGTGAGATTAAGTATTTTATTATCAATAAGCGTTCTTATTTTGTATTTCTTCTTTTACAATAAAATATTTTCCGTTACATTTGATGAAACTTTTGCACTTGCCACAGGGGTGAAAGCAAATTTGTATAATACACTGATAGCAGTGTTGACTGCAGTTACTATTGTACTGGGAATGAGAATGATGGGAGCTCTTTTAATTTCGAGTTTAATTATATTTCCAGCATTAACTTCTATGCGAGTGTTTAAAACATTTCGTGGAGTTATTTTAAATTCTGCTATCATTTCCGTATTTTGCTTAATAGCAGGTATTACCGTTTCTTACGTTTATGCAACACCTGCTGGTGCAAGTGTAGTTGTTATCAATATGGTTGTACTAGGAATCTATACAATCGTTGGTATAATAAAAAACAGAGTGCACTCTTGAACTATTCTCATGAAAGTATTATAATGTCAAAAAGCAGATGTTTCATGCAGGCAGGAATGGAGGAAATCACTGATGGAAAAGAAAAATATAGATTGGGGCAACCTAGGATTTGGGTATATAGTAACGGATAAACGTTATGTATCAGAATATCGAGATGGAAAATGGGACGAAGGAATACTTACAGAGAAATCAGAGATTGTATTAAGTGAATGTGCAGGAGTATTACAATATGCACAGACAGTTTTTGAGGGATTGAAAGCGTATACAACACAAGATGGGAAAATTGTTACATTTCGTCCTGATTTGAATGCAGAGAGAATGATGGATTCTGCAAAGCGTTTGGAGATGCCTGTATTTCCGAAGGAAAAATTTATAGATGCAATAGAACAAGTTGTGAAGGCGAATATGTCCTATGTTCCACCATTTGGCTCAGGTGCATCCTTATATATTCGGCCATATATGTTTGGAAAAAATGCTGTAATAGGAGTAAAGCCAGCTGATGAGTATCAATTTCGTATATTTACCACGCCAGTAGGTCCTTATTTTAAAAGCGGAGCAAAGCCATTGACATTGTGTGTTTCAGATTTCGATCGTGCTGCACCACATGGTACAGGAAATATTAAGGCTGGACTAAACTATGCGATGAGTCTTCATCCAATTATGGAAGCACATAGAAATGGTTTTGATGAAAATATGTATCTAGATTCTGCAACAAGAACGAAGGTGGAAGAAACAGGTGGAGCAAACTTCCTTTTTGTTACAAAGGATGGTACAGTAGTTACACCAAAGTCAGATACAATCCTCCCATCAATTACTAGACGTTCTTTGCTATACGTAGCAGAAAAGTATTTAGGATTGAAAGTAGAAGAGCGAGAGGTTTATTTTGAAGAGGTTCGAGAGTTTGTTGAATGTGGTTTATGTGGAACAGCAGCAGTGATTTCACCAGTTGGAAAAATTGTAAATCATGGGGAAGAAATCTGTTTCCCAAGTGGCATGGAAAAAATGGGACCTGTTATGCAAAGGTTATATGATACTTTGACAGGAATACAGATGGGACGTATTGAAGCTCCAGAAGGATGGATTTACGAAATTAAATAAATAATTAGCACCTCCAGTGATTGAGTTTGATAACCACACTTGGAGGTGCTTTTGTGTAATGCTGTTCACTTACAGTAGCTGAATTCCATTTTCCAAAGCATGTTGAAAAATAGAATCTGGCCAAATGGAAGATTGAACTTCACCAATATGTGCTTTTCTTAAGTAGTACATACAGATTCTAGATTGTCCAATCCCCCCACCAATTGTATAAGGCAGTTCTTGGTTTAAGAGAGATTTTTGGAATGGAAGTTCGGCACGTTCTTCACATCCTGCTAACTTTAACTGTCTTCTTAGTGCATCTTCATCTACACGAATTCCCATAGATGATAATTCCAAAGCAATATCTAATACAGGATAGTAAACGATGATATCGCCATTTAATTCCCAGTCATCGTAGTCTGGTGCACGTCCATCGTGTTTTTCACCAGAAGCGAGAACTTTTCCAATTTGAGATACAAAGATTGCTCCCTTTTCTTTTGCAAGTAAATACTCACGTTCTTTTGCTGTAGAATTTGGATACAGATCTTCTAGCTCCTGAGAGGTAATAAAGAAAATGTCATCAGGAAGTAAATTTTCTATGTAATTATATCTGCTGGAAATATAATGTTCTGTTTCTTTTAGTGCATTGTAAACTTTTCTTACTGTGTAGCGAAGAGTTTCCATATTACGTTCTTCTTTTGAGATAACCTTTTCCCAGTCCCATTGGTCAACGTAGATGGAATGGATATTATCCGTATCTTCATCTCTGCGAATGGCACTCATATCAGTATACAATCCTTCTCCAGAATGGAAGTCATAGTGCTTGAGAGCATAACGCTTCCACTTAGCAAGAGAGTGCACAATTTCTGCTTGGGCATCATCTTGTTCTTTGATTCCAAAAGCAACAGGGCGTTCTACCCCGTTTAGGTTATCATTTAACCCTGATTCTGGCTTTACAAACAAAGGTGCAGAAACACGAGTTAGATGAAGTGATTTCGCCAAAGCCCTTTCAAAATGGTCTTTGATTTCTTTAATTGCTACTTCTGTTTCACGAATAGTCAGTGGCGAAGTATAGCCCTGAGGAATAATTAAGTTTTCCATACACGTTGCACTCCTTTTTATTATGATAGGTCTATTTTACAGTCGTATAAAATGGAAGTCAATGAAAAAGTCTAATACTTCTCTTTTTTATTGTATAATAAGAGGAAAGTTGATAGAATAAAACTAATAATATGAAAGGAGGAGGTCTTATGAAAATCGACATGCATTGTCATGTGAAGGAAGGTTCCATAGATAGTAAGGTGAGTGTAGAAGAGTATATTACCATCCTAAAGGAAAAAGGATTTCAAGGAATGGTTATTACAGATCACAACACATATAACGGATATCGACATTGGAAGGAACATATCAAAGGAAAGAAACATCAGGATTTTGTTGTTTTAAAGGGAATTGAATACGACACACGTGATGCAGGCCATATTCTTGTTATTATGCCAGAGGGGGTAAAGATGAGAATTTTGGAAATGCGAGGACTTCCAGTTTCTGTTTTGATTGATTTGGTACATCGAAATGGGGGAGTGTTAGGTCCAGCACATCCATGTGGAGAAAAGTATATGAGCATTGCAAATACGAAAAAATTTTATCAATCCCCTGAAATCATGAAGAGGTTTGATTTTATAGAGGCATACAATTGTTGTGAATCGAGAGCATCAAATGCAGGGGCACAAAGACTTGCTGAAAAATATAAGAAGGTTACAACAGGGGGAAGTGATTCTCATAGGGTTGGATGTGTAGGACGTGCCTATACTATTTTGCCTGAACCAGTAACCTGTGAAACAGAATTAATCTCTATGATTCATAAAAAGGTTCCTTTTGTAATAGGTGGTGTACAGTATGAGAAAACAGCAAAAGAACGAATGGGTAAAGTAAATAAGGTGCTTGTTTATTCTTTCTGGATTTACAATAAGGCTGGAGAACTTGTAAAAAGAAGAGGGAGAAATGCAAAAATCGGTCAAGAACATCCAATTGACCCAATAGATCCAATTGAAATGTACTATACGGAGGAATAGGATGTTGTTGTTTATAGTGAAATTATGTTTGATTATTATATTTATTTGTATTTCTATTTCTGATATTGAGGAAAATAAAATTCCCAATCAACTTGTAGCAGCTGTTTTTGTAATAGCTCTTTTTTTCATGGGATTAGAACCCCAAATCACACTGGGGGAAAGAGTGAAAGGAATGTTGTGTGTAAGCTTACCGATGGCTGCCCTACTTTTTTGTGTTCCAGGCTCCTTTGGAGGAGGGGATATTAAGTTAATGTGGGCAGCAGGGTTTGCTTTGGGATTCAAGATGACCATTATAGCAACGATAGTTGCAATATTCCTCTGTGGAATATATTGTTGTTTTCTTGTATTTGTAAAAAAGAAAAGTCTTAAAGAACAATTTGCACTAGGACCATTCTTATGTATGGGATTGACAATCTCATTATTTTTTGGGGAAGTGCTGTTCCAACTTCTTTTTCAATAATTCCAACTGTAAATTATGTTTTCTAGATTCCATGTGTGGAAATGCTTCAATAAGTCGTTGTCCAGTTTTTGGAATACCTCTTTGAATTTCCTTTGCACGTGTTCGCAGAGCATTGATTTGTGTATGGATTTCCTCAGACACTTCTAGTTTCATATCATTCAATTTGCGTTTAGATTCTTCCTGTCTTTCTAAAGCATATAACACATATTGGGAAATATCTTCACCAATTTGATTAGAAATTAAACGCATTTCTTTTGTAATAATTTCCAATTGTTCCAAAGATTTATTAAATTGAAAGATAGCACAAGATGTTACAATGATATCTGCCAATATGCTTCCAATAAAAATGAAAAGAAGAATAATCCCTATAAAATGTGGTAATAATTGAACACCTGCACGAATGAGTGGATGAATAAAATATACAATTCCAACACATGCAAGCCCCCAAATGCAGGAAAACAACAGGCAAACATATCCACCAATATTAAAAGCACGCTTCGAATAATCCCACCATTTATTGTGGAAAATCTTGTCCATAATCCAACCAGTAAAGCCTTCCAAAACAGTTACAAGAATAACAGAACAACAGTAAAAGAATAAAAGGTTCTCTTTGAGAGGCTCTAAAAGTAAGATTACTGAAGTAATTCCAAATCCATAAATAGGGCAGATAGGTCCATTTAAAAATCCACGATTTACAAACTTTCTTTGCTTACAAGCAGCAAATCCAACTTCGATACACCATCCTAAAAAGCCATAAATAAAAAAGTACAATAAAATATTATAAAGTTCCATATTCATGCTCCCTTCTTTCTGTATAAGTGATATCTGCTAGGTACAATGCATGGCAAGGGCAAAATGTTTTATAAGAGAGATTACCTGAAAGAATGGAGGGGACACAATGAATATCCAAACGTCCTAACCCTATATCCAACAGCAATTGAAAAAGGATTTCAGGCATATGTGGTAAAAAATCATTTCCACATAGATATAGAAGCATCTCATCATTTTTTTCTATAATATTTAGTGAATAAAGCTCCTTTTCTGTTGATTTTTTCTTTTTTACTGTTGTAAAGTGTTTAAAATCATGTTTTCCAGATAAAAGAGAAAATGTATCTTGCATCAGCTTTATATTTGGCAATGTGTCCAGGTAAAGTGTATATTTTTGCCGAAATAAATCAGGAATCTCTCCCGTTTGAATACGTAATAACCAGGTTCTACTTGTTGCATTCAAAGCAGCATGAAAGCGTTTAGAGGTAGATTGAGCGTCCAGAATAACGATATCTTGTGGAAGTCGTTTATTTAATTTTGATTTTAGTTGTTCAGGAGATAGCGTAGTTGAGGTTTGAAAACTGACAACTTGTTTTAGGGCATGAACGCCTGCCTCTGTTCTAGTGGCACTAACGAGTGTAGGTATTTCGCCAGTTAGCTGTTCAATAATATTTGAAATTTTTCCAGATATTGTTGGCTCCAACTTCCCTTTTTGCATGGTAGAAAACCCATGATAACGGGTGCCATCGTATTCTACAGTTAGAATGAAAGTATGCATAGTAATCTCCTTTTAGCAAGCAATTATATGCATCTATTGTACAAGAAGGGGCGAAAGATTTCAATAAAAGAAGAAGGCTTTACACCTTCTTCTGATTTTGAAACATTGTTTTAATCATTTCTACAGTATGGTCGAGTTGTTGTTGTTCTTCTTTTGTTTTACCTTCTTTTAAAATACTAAGAATTAGAGTAAATTCGTCAGGGGAGAATTGAATTCCCTGTTTATTCGCATTGTGAATCAAAGCCATCATAACAGGAGCTAGAGCAGAACCTGATTTTCCTGCCGTTTGAGTGGCAGCCATTTTAATAAGTTCAACTTTCATAGGATCCATGTTCTTCATGGCTGGATGATTGATCCATTCGTTCATTTGTTTCATCTCCTTTCTTATCAGAGGAATCTCTTTGATTTATTGTATCGGTAAACATGGAATTATATGTATGAAATAATTCCTGTTGGTCAGGAGGTAGCAATCCCATCATCATATCCATAGGGTTTGCTGTATTCCCAGCCCCCTGCATTGTTTCCATCATTTGGAACATTTGCATCATATTTACAAGTTGCTCCATTTGTGCAGCCTCTTCTTCCGAAACATAGTGTTTGAGAGTGTGTAAGAGGTCGAAAGGGGTTGAAGATTGTCCAAAGCTGTCAGTTTTTGGGAATCCCCGAAAAAAAGAGATTGTCTGCCGAAATTCCATAAAACGAATCATAACTCCAAGTATGTATTGGATGGAAAATGGAGTGTATGGTAAAAGTAGTTTCATAGTTTGTAATGTTCTAGAAGAGGTTAATTCATCAAAGGGTGTCATAGGATGGATTTTGTTCTTTTCCATGTCCACTCCTTTTATATTTTTGTGATAAATATATGTGGGTGTGTATGAAAATATGAATATTGGAAAAACTAAAATTAAAATTCTACATATTATAAATAAAGAAGTGGAAGAAAAGGAGTGTTGGAAGATGAAGAGAAGATTAGTAATTGATGGAAATGCCATTTATGAAATTGATGAAGAGTGTAGATTATGCAAAAGGTTGGACAAGGAAAGGGAATCCGAGAAGTTTTTGCTTGAAAAAAATAAAGACATAACTAGAAAAGAGACTAGCCCATAAAGGCCAGCCTCTTTTCTTTGTTATCTTGTAATTAGCATCCGCATCCGTTGTTGCATCCGATACCAAATCCAGAACCACCGCAGAAGAATAACAAAAGGATAATCCAGATACAGCTGTCATTTCCACATCCGTTATTTCCACCAAATCCAGAACCACCACATCCGCCACAGCAGAATAAAAGAAGAATAATCCAAATACAAGAATTACCTCCAAAACCAGATTCACATCCACATCCACAGTTTGTAGCACTTAATTCACTCATTTTAAATCCTCCAAATATTTTGTTTACACTTTATACTATGTAGATGATTGAAAAGTGTGAAAAGAAAATTTCATTCAACAAATTCCTGATTATGAATATTTTGGTAAAAAAGGTGTGTTTCTATTATGAGACGAGTAAAACATCTGATTGGTTATCAGTGTGAAGATACAGCTTCAGGTAATTATCTAGGGCAAGGAATTGGGATTGGTGTCTTAGATACAGGGATTTCACCGCATCCTGATTTTGGGGAACGCATACGCAAATTTCATGATTTTGTAAATCAAGAACAGAAAATGTACGATGATAGTGGACATGGAACACACGTTGCAGGTATTCTTGCAGGAGATGGAAGAGCTTCTCGTGGTTATTACAAAGGGATGGCACCAAAGGCAGAGCTTTTCATAGGTAAGGTATTAGATAAGAAAGGCAATGGGACTGTTTGGAATGTAATACAAGGAATAGAGTGGATTCTTAGTAACTATCAGGAATATGGAATCCGAATTGTGAACATTTCAGTTGGTACCAATCCAGAATTGAATAAAATGCAAAAGCGTCAGTTAATTTTGGGAGTGGAGAGGTTGTGGGATGCAGGGCTTGTAGTAGTTGCATCTGCAGGGAACTATGGACCGAAAAAAGGAAGTGTGGCAGTACCAGGGGTGAGTAAAAAGGTGATTACAGTTGGGGTGTATGATGGGGAATGGATGAACCATAGATATCAAGAGGGGCTTTGGAAATATTCTGGGATTGGTCCAACAGATGCCTGTGTAATAAAACCCGACGTAATGGCTCCTGGACTACGAATTATTAGCTGTAATCGAATGAGAGAAAATCGGAAGATGGGATGGTATACCACAAAAAGTGGAACTTCAATGGCAGCTCCAGTAGTGGCAGGTGCCATTGCATGTTTACTTTCCAAATATCCAGATATGAGTAATGTAGAGGTTAAGTTACGACTTTGGGAAACATGTAGGAGGCTGAAAGAAGAAGGTACAGGTTGGGGAATGTTAAATGTAGAACGACTATTGAAATAAACAAAAAGGTGTCAAGAAAAAATACTTGACACCTTTTTGTTTTTAGTATATGATGGCATAGGTGATTTCAATGAATGAAATATTAGAACAAGGGTTATTGTACGACTTTTATGGAGAGCTTCTTACAAGTCACCAAAAAGAAATTTACGAACAGTTTGTTTTAGAGGATTTATCTCTAGGGGAAATTGCAAATGAAGCAGGGATTAGCCGTCAAGGTGTTCATGATTTGGTAAAGCGTTGTCAGCGAACACTAGAGGGGTATGAGAAGAAGTTACATTTGGTAGAAAAGTTTCTTTCCATTCAAGAGAAAATTCGTGAAATAGATAAAGTACTGGATTCTTATGAGTCTAAAGAAGAGATGAAGGCTTCTAAAGAGATGATTGAGAAGATTCGAAGAATTTCAGATACTATTATAGAGGAGTTATAGCATGGCATTTGATAGTTTAACAGAAAAACTTCAAAACGTATTTAAAAACCTCCGTAGTAAGGGGCGTTTGACTGAAGATGATGTGAAAATCGCATTAAAAGAAGTGAAGATGGCACTTTTGGAGGCTGATGTAAATTTCAAGGTCGTAAAGAAGTTTGTAAAAGATGTACAGGAACGTGCTGTGGGTCAGGATGTTATGAATGGACTGAACCCAGGGCAGATGGTAATTAAGATTGTAAATGAAGAACTGGTCCAATTGATGGGATCGGATTTGACAGAAATTAAGCTTCAGCCAGGAGGTGCAATTACTGTCATAATGATGGCTGGTTTGCAGGGAGCTGGTAAGACAACTACGACTGCAAAGCTTGCTGGAAAGTTTAAGCTAAAGGGAAAGAAACCTTTATTGGTAGCGTGTGACGTATATCGACCAGCAGCAATTAAGCAGCTTCAGATTAACGGAGAAAAGCAAGGTGTAGAAGTATTCTCCATGGGAGATAAAAATAAGCCTGCTAATATAGCGAAAGCAGCGTTAGAACATGCCAAAAAGAATGGAAATAATATCGTCATTCTAGATACAGCAGGACGTCTTCATATTGATGAAGATATGATGGCTGAATTACAAGAGATTAAAGAAACAGTCGATGTACACCAGACAATTCTTGTAGTAGATGCAATGACTGGACAGGATGCAGTCAATGTAGCTGGTAAGTTTCATGATCAAATTGGCATAGATGGAGTTATTGTTACAAAGTTAGATGGAGATACCAGAGGTGGTGCTGCACTTTCAATTAAAGCTGTCACAGGATGTCCAATTCTATACGTTGGTATGGGAGAAAAGCTGTCTGATTTAGAACAGTTTTATCCTGACCGTATGGCTTCTCGTATTTTAGGAATGGGGGATGTATTGACCCTGATTGAAAAAGCAAGCGAGGAGTTAGATGAAGACAAAGCAAGGCATATGGCCGAGAAGATGAAGAAGGCACAGTTTGATTTTGAGGATTATTTGGAAAGTATGAATCAGATGAAGAAGATGGGAGGCCTTTCTAGTATCTTAGGAATGATGCCTGGATTGGGTGGACTTGGAGCAAAGATGCCAGAATTAGACTCAGAGGAAAATGAGAAGAAGATGGCACGTATGGAAGCAATTATCCAGTCTATGACAGTGGAAGAAAGACGAGATCCAGATTTATTGAATCCTTCTAGGAAGCATCGTATTGCAAAGGGCGCAGGTGTGGATATTTCAGAAGTAAACCGTATGGTAAAACAGTTTAACGAATCTAGGAAGTTGATGAAGAAGCTTCCTGGAATGATGGGCAAAGGTGGTAAGAAAGGTAGATTTAAGCTTCCTTTTTAACACATAAATAACAAGAATGAAAAATTTTAAGAAGAGGTGAAAGAAATGGCAGTAAAAATTAGATTAAAAAGAATGGGACAAAAGAAAGCTCCTTTTTATAGAATCGTAGTAGCTGATGCAAGAGCCCCAAGAGATGGAAAATTCATCGAAGAAATTGGAACATATGATCCAAACCAAAATCCTAGCGTATTCAAAGTAGATGAAGAAGCAGCGAAAAAATGGTTAAACAATGGAGCACAACCTACAGAAGTAGTAGGAAAGATCTTTAAAGCAGCTGGAATTGAAAAATAAGCTGTATCGCGGAGGTACGCGTTATGAGAGAATTAGTAGAAGTGATTGCAAAGGCACTTGTAGATCATCCAGAAAGTGTAGAAGTATCTGAACGTGAGGATGGAAGAACAACAATCATTGAAGTCCGTGTTGCTGAAGGTGATATGGGAAAAGTGATTGGAAAACAAGGCAGAATTGCAAAAGCAATCCGTGCTGTTGTGAAGGCAGCAGCTACAAAGGAAGAAAAAAAGGTTGTTGTAGACATTGTACAATAACAGACAGGAAAAGGGACAGGCTTCAGTTTCTGAAGGAACTGCCCCTTTTTTATTAAACGAAGAAAAGCTAGATTTGTACAATAGAACAGGAGAGAGCTATGGAACAGTTTTTTCAGGTAGGTGTGATTTCATCAACCCATGGAATTCGTGGAGAAGTCAAGGTTTTTCCTACCACAGATAATCCACAACGTTTTAAAAAATTAAAAGAAGTTTTATTAGATACAGGAAAAGAGCAATTGACTTTGGAAGTACAAGGTGTTAAATTTTTCAAACAATTTGTAATTGTAAAATTCAAAGGCATTGATAATATAAACGAAATTGAGCAGTACAAAGGATGTAGCTTGCTTGTAAGCAGAGAAAATGCAGTTAAATTAAAAAAAGATGAGTATTTCATTGCTGATTTGATTGGAATGAAAGTCTATACAGACGATAGGGAAGACTTAGAAGAAGTTTTTGGGATTTTGAAAGATGTTATTCAAACAGGAGCAAATGAGGTCTATGTGATAGATTCGTATGAGCATGGAGAAGTTTTAATCCCAGCAATCAGGCAGTGTATTTTAGATGTAGATATAGAGAAGCAGCGAATGGAAATACATTTGATGGATGGCTTAATTTAGGAACTTAAGCAGAAAGAGTAGGAAAATATATGAACTTTCATATTATGACATTGTTTCCAGACATGGTGATGAATGGCCTAAGCACAAGCATTATAGGACGAGCTGTGAATCAAGGATATTTATCAATTGAAGCGATAAATATTCGTGATTATGCATTTAATAAGCATCAGAGCGTGGATGACTATCCATATGGTGGAGGTGCAGGAATGTTGATGCAGGCAGAACCTGTTTATCAAGCATATGAGCATATAGCTTCAAAACTTTCCAAAAAGCCAAGAGTTGTTTATTTATCACCTCAAGGAAAAACATTTTCTCAGAAAATGGCAGAAGAATTTGCAAAAGAAGAAGATTTGGTACTTTTATGTGGGCATTATGAAGGAATTGACGAGAGAGTTTTAGAAGAAATTGTTACAGACTATGTATCCATAGGAGATTATGTGCTTACAGGAGGAGAACTTCCTGCAATGGTTATGATTGATGCGATATCTAGATTGATACCAGGAGTGTTGCACAATGACGTATCAGCGGAGTTTGAAACTTTTCAGGATTATTTATTAGAATATCCACAGTATTCACGCCCAGAAGAATGGCATGGAAAAAAGGTGCCTAGTGTTCTTTTATCTGGTCATCATGCAAATATTGATAAATGGAGAAGAGAACAGTCTATAGTTAGAACAAGAAAAGCAAGACCTGATTTGTTAAAAAAATGCATAGAGCAGGGGCTTTTAAGCAAAAAAGAATTGCAATTTTTAAAGGAATTAGAGGAAAATAGTACTAAAAATACTTGAAACTAAATTCTATATATGATAAAATACAAAAGTTGTGAAAAGGGAGATGGTCCTCTGGTACCCGAGTGGTATTAAGAACGTCTAAAATGAAGGAGGAACACAATGAACGAAATTATTAGAAAAATTGAAGCTGAACAATTAAAAGAAAACGCACCAGAGTTTAACGTTGGTGATACAGTAAGAGTTTTCGCTAAAATTAAAGAAGGAAATCGTGAAAGAATTCAGGTTTTCGAAGGAACAGTTTTGAAAAAACAAGGTGGCGGTGTAAGAGCTACATTTACTGTTAGAAAATTCTCTAATGGAATCGGTGTTGAAAAGACATGGCCAATTCACTCTCCACACGTAGAAAAAGTAGAAGTTGTGCGTAGAGGTAAAGTAAGAAGAGCAAAACTTAACTACTTAAGACAACGTATTGGTAAAGCAGCTAAGGTAAAAGAATTAGTAAAATAGTAATCATATGAGGGACAATTACAAATTTGTAGTTTGTCCCTTTTCTGTTTATTTATAGAAAGGACAGGAAGATGCAGGACTTGAAATTCGGAAAAAAACGTAGAAAACAGGTCTTAAAAAGAAAAAAGCAAATCAATCGAGAAAAGAGAAATAAACAACCCATTTTAGGCTGGATATTTCAAATATTAGGAGTTTGTATTTTAGCATTTGTTCTAGTATTCTACTTTGGACAAAGGATTAGTAATACAGGAGAATCTATGAAACCACAGTTGAATAATGGAGATATCGTATTAGTCAATAGATTGGTATATGATGCAATGTCACCAAAGAGAGGAGATATTATTGCATTTAAGCCAAATGGAAATGAAAACATGCATTATTCTATCAAGCGTATTGTTGGACTTCCAGGAGAGAGTGTTCAAATTCAAGATGGAAAAGTATATATAGATGGAAATGAGCTTAAAGAGGATATCTATGTAGAAGAGGTAGACAAGCCAGGGATTGCAGAGCAGGTAATTGAGCTTGGAAGTGATGAATATTTTGTGCTGGGAGATAATACAGAAAATAGTGATGATAGTAGGATGGCGAATATAGGGAATATAAAACGCTCTGATATAGATGGAAAAATTTGGTTCCATTTTGGTAAAGGGCAGTTTGGATTTGTAAAATAGCAGGAGGGAAATATATGCATTTTCAATGGTATCCAGGTCATATGACAAAAGCAAAGCGTATGATGCAGGAGAATATAAAGTTAATTGATTTGGTGATTGAATTGGTAGATGCAAGGCTGCCAATGAGTAGCAGAAATCCAGATATAGATGAATTAGGAAAACAGAAAGCACGATTGATTCTTTTGAATAAGTCAGATTTAGCAGATGACAGGTGTAATGAAGAATGGGAAAATTTCTTTAAAGAGAAAGGTTTTTCAGTCGTAAAGGTAAATTCAAAAAAAGGAAATGGAATCAAATCCATACAAAGTGTTATTCAGGAAGCATGTAAGGAGAAGATTGAAAGGGATAGGAAGCGTGGAATTTTAAATCGTCCGGTTCGTGCAATGGTTGTTGGTATACCAAATGTGGGAAAATCAACTTTTATCAATGCTTTGGCAGGAAAAGCGTGTACGAAAACAGGGAATAAGCCAGGAGTAACAAAAGGAAAGCAATGGATTCGTTTAAACAAACAGGTAGAGCTTTTAGATACCCCTGGAATTTTATGGCCTAAGTTTGAAGACCAAATAGTAGGACTTCGTCTTGCATTTATAGGTTCTATTAAAGATGAGATACTTAATTCACAAGAGCTGGCGGCAGAGTTGATATCTTTTCTTCAGGAAAAGTATACGGGTATTCTTGCAGAAAAGTATGAAATAGATGAACAACAGGATAAATATGTTTGCTTAGAAGAGATTGCAAAAAAACGTCACTGTTTAGTAAGAGGCAATGAATTGGATTTGGATAAAGCGGCGAGATTGGTATTGGATGATTTTAGAAATGGTAGATTGGGGAAAATTACACTAGAATTTCCACAGGATTATAGTTAGAATAAAAGAATCACAGTAATAGATGTGGAAAGGGGATTTAGAAAACATGCAAGAAAAGAAAAAAAGTGTAATTAGAGAAGCTTTCGAGTGGATTGTTTATTTTTTAATTGTTATTGTGCTAACTTATCTTTTCCTAACGTATGTTGGTCAGAGAACTTGTGTTAGTGGGCGTTCTATGGAGCCTACACTTGCCAATGGAGATAGTTTGATTGTGGATAAAATTACATACCGATTTAAAGACCCAGAGCGTTATGATATCATAGTATTTCCTTATCAATATGAGCAAGATGTTTATTATATTAAGAGAATTATAGGATTACCAGGAGAAACTGTTCAGGTAATGAATGGAAAAGTGTATATAAATGGAGAAGAGCTATTAGATGAACACTATGGTGCAGAAGAGATGGAAAGTGCAGGGATGGCTGCACAGCCAATTGTGTTGGGGGCAGATGAATATTTTGTGTTAGGTGATAATAGAAATCATAGCTCTGATAGTAGGGATCCTAGTGTGGGTATATTAAAAAGGGAAAATTTAGTTGGAAAAGCGTGGTTGAGAGTTTGGCCTTTTGATACAATAGGGTTTATTAAACACGATTAAAAAAGAAGAATAGGGAATAACATGAAAACAATTAGTGAAGTGAAACAGGAATTTGAGCTTGCCAAGGGGGATAGAGAAAAGCTCTATCTACAATATACAGATGATACAAGACAAGGTGTTAAGAATTTAATTCAAAAATATAAACGTGCCGATAGACAACTTCAATTAGAATATAAGAGATTAGAAATGATGAGTACCTATGAAAAAATGCATGAAAAGGAGGGGCTCATTTGTGGGATTGACGAAGCGGGAAGAGGACCACTTGCTGGCCCTGTAGTTGCAGCGGCGGTGATTTTACCAAAAGATTGCAAAATTCTTTATCTAAATGATTCCAAAAAGCTCACAGCAAAAAGAAGAGATAGTTTGTTTGATGAGATACAAGAAAAGGCAATTGCAGTTGGAGTAGGAATTGTAGGTTCGGAAAGAATCGATGAAATTAATATTTTGCAGGCTACGTATGAGGCTATGAAAATGGCAGTGGCAAATTTAAAATATGAACCAAATCTTCTCTTAAATGATGCAGTAACAATTCCAAATTTAGAAATTCCACAAATTCCGATTATTCATGGAGATGCAAAAAGTGTTTCCATTGCAGCGGCAAGTATCATAGCGAAAGTTACAAGAGATAGAATGATGGCGGAATATGATAAGATTTTCCCAGAGTATGGATTTGCTGACAATAAGGGGTATGGGTCTGCATCACATATAGAAGCATTGAAAGAAAATGGTCCATCTTTTATACATAGAAGAAGTTTTTTGAAAAATTTTATGAACGATTTTAAGGAGTAAAATAATGCAGCAGAATAATCGAGAGGTTGGGGAAAAATACGAACGGATTGCAGCTGCTTATTTACAGTCTTTAGGGTATAAAATATTAGAATATAATTATCGATGTCCAATGGGGGAGATTGATTTAATTGCCCAAGATGGAGAGTATTTGGTATTTTGTGAAGTAAAGTATAGAAAAACAAAGTCTAAGGGAACTGCACTAGAGGCTGTAGGAAGACAAAAGCAGCGAACAATTTGTAGATGTGCTTTACACTATATGGTGAGAATGGGACAAATGGAAGCACCGATAAGATTTGATGTGATAGGTTTTGAAGGCGAGGAGAGAATTCATATTCAGGATGCTTTCCAAAATAGATAGGCAAAATATAAGAAGGGTGTTGTTATGAGTTTAGGATTTCAATACAAGAATGAAAATCATATATTTGATGAAATAGAAGGAAGAACTCCATATTTAGAATTTCCATTGCTGCGTCAAACGAAAGTTGTAAAGCATGGATTTTCTACAAGGCTTGGAGGGGTTAGTCAAGAAGGATTCTCTACATTAAATCTTAGTTTTACAAGAGGGGATAAGGAAGAAAATGTTAGAGAAAATTTTAGACGTATAGGAGAAGCCATGGGGATATCATGTGAACATATGGTTTTTTCACAACAAACCCATACAACAAATGTGGAAAAAGTATCAAAAAAGGACTGTGGTTGTGGAATATTTTCTAAACAGATATTGCAGGATGTGGATGGTTTAGTTACAGATGTTAAAGAAGTTTGTTTGGTTACTTTTTATGCAGATTGCGTTCCATTATATTTTGTAGATCCAAAAAAGAAAGTGATTGGCTTGAGTCATTCTGGCTGGCGAGGCACCGTAGGGAAAATTGGCAAAGTAACTGTAGAAAAGATGCAGACAGAATATGGCTGTAATCCAAAAGATATAATCGCAACAATAGGACCTTCTATATGTCAGGACTGTTATGAAGTAAGTGAGGATGTTATTTTTCAATTTCAAAATCAATTTCATAAGAAATATTGGAATCAACTATTTTATCAAAAGGAAAATGGAAAATTTCAACTAGATTTATGGAAGGCAAACGAAATTGTCTTTTTAGAAGCTGGTATATTAAAAGAGCATATTGCTGTCACAAACATTTGCACTTGTTGCAATAGTGAGTTATTATATTCCCATAGAAAAATGGGAAATAATCGAGGGAATTTAGCTGCATTTTTAATGTTAAAGGAGGAAGTGAAATGAGATTTTTAATAGCACAAAAGCAGCAGGCTGTACAAAATGTACAGGATGTATTGCAGTCAACCGAAGAGGTGGCTGAGGATGTAAACCAGTTTGTACGTTGGTTTCACGGACAAATCCCAGCGTTAATAGAATTTGGTGTTCGAGTTCTTTTAGCGATTGTATTCTTTTTTATTGGAAGAGCTGTTATTCGTTTTATTCAAAAAATAGTGAAACATTCTATGAATAAGGCAAATGCAGATGTAGGAGTTATTCAATTTGTTGATTCTTTTTTAAAGGCTGGTCTGTATACTCTGCTTTTGTTCATAATTGCCACTAGGTTAGGAGTGGAAGCGTCGTCTGTAGCGGCATTGATTGCGTCAGGTGGTGTGGCAATTGGTCTTGCATTGCAAGGAAGTTTATCAAACTTTGCAGGTGGTGTCTTGATTCTTTTGTTAAAGCCATTTGTTGTAGGCGATTATATTGTTGTAACAGGGGATGGTACAGAGGGGACTGTTAAGGAAATTCAGATTTTTTATACAAAATTATCTACTGGAGATAATAAGACAATCGTAATTCCAAATGGAATGTTGTCAAATAGCAGCTTAACAAATGTAACTGCTAGACCAGAGAGAAGATTGGATTTAAAGGTTGGAATTTCATATCAGGCAGACTTAAAGTATGCTAAGGCATTGATTGAGCAGCTATTGAAGAATAATTCTTCCGTTATGCAAGATGAAGAGATGAGTGTTTTTGTAGATTCTTTGGAAGATAGTGCTGTAATGATTGGTTTGCGAGCATGGGTAAAAACAGAAGAATATTGGGCTGCCAGATGGAAACTATTAGAAGATATCAAATTAACTTTTGACAAAGAAGGAATAGATATTCCATATAATCAATTGACTATTCATATGGAAAAGTAATAAAAAATACCGTAAGCTTTATAGAAATAAGGCTTACGGATTTTATAATTGGAAAGCTGGAAATCGGACTTGAACCGACGACCCCTTCATTACGAGTGAAGTGCTCTACCGACTGAGCTATTCCAGCAAAATATTTTATAAAAATAACTTAAATTATTATATATCGTTTTACATAAAAATTCAACTATTTTTTCTAAAATTCTAGATGACTAAGGGGTACAGATTCTTGTAAGAAAGGGGTAGATTCTATATGTTATCATTTATGAATGATTATAGTGAAGGTGCATGTGTGGAAATTCTGAAATTACTAGAAGATACAAATACTATGCAGCATGCTGGTTATGGAATGGATTCTATTTGTGAAGAGGCGAAAGCGTATATAAAAAAAGAGTTAGAAAATGAATTGGCAGAGATACATTTTTTAACAGGGGGAACACAGACAAATAAGACGGTGATAGCAGCAGCTTTGCGTCCATATGAGGCAGTAATAGCAGTAGATACAGGTCATATTCATGTCCATGAAACGGGAGCAATTGAAAACAGTGGACATAAGGTGATTACAGTCAAAGGCGTAGCTGGAAAGATGTTGCCAGAGGCAATTGACAAGGTGGTAGAGGAACATACAGATGAACATATGGTAAAGCCAGCAATGGTGTATATTTCCAATTCAACAGAATTAGGTACTATATATACAAAGCAGGAGTTAGAGGCAATTTCAAGGAAATGTAAAGAGCATGGATTGATACTTTTTTTGGATGGAGCTAGGTTAGGAAGTGCTTTGATGGCATGTGATAATGATATAAAAATGAGGGATTTAGCACAGCTTTGCGATATCTTTTATATTGGAGGAACGAAAAATGGAGCATTACTTGGAGAGGCAGTTATTATTCTTCAAGATAGGCTAAAAGAAAATTTTAGATACTATATCAAACAAAATGGTGGTATGCTGGCAAAAGGTTGGATTCTTGGCATTCAATTTTTGGGATTGTTTCAAGAAGGAGCATTTTATCGATTAGCAGAACATGCAAATAGATGTGCAGATATATTGAGAAAAGGGTTAAAGGAACTGGGGATACCAATGCTTGTAGAAACGACTACAAATCAGATCTTTCCAATTTTTTCAAATGAATTATTAGAGGATTTGGAAAAGGAAGTAAAAATGAGTATTTGGGAGCGTGTAGATAGGGAGTCTACAGCAGTACGTATGGTAACATCCTGGAATACAAAGGAAGAGGATGTAGAGAAATTGTTGTTTTTATTAGAAGATTTAAGATTACAAAAGGAGAAGTCGTAGATATATGGAAAAAGTAATACTGTTTATATTATTAGGCAGTCTTCTGCTTATTTGGCTCATTTACATTCATTTTAAGTTCTACAAAAAAATAAAAACTTTAGAATTAGAAGCGTATTATGACAAGTTAACAGGTGCAAATCGGTTATCTAGATTTACTAATATTGTAAATGGAATAATGGAAGAATGTACAGATGGAAACATTGCAATTTTGAATATCAAACAGTTTAAATTTATAAATGAAATATTTGGACGAGAAAAAGCAGACTTACTTTTAAAGTATGTCTCAGAGGTGATTAAAGCACATATTACTTCACAGGAATGTTATTGCAGAAGTACAACAGATGAATTTGTAATTTTTTTACATGGAAGGAATATGGAAGAAATAAAAGCTAGGATTCGTTCAATTATTGAGAAGATAAGTACCGATGCAATGAAAGAATATAGGAATTACCGCGTTGGTTTGTATTGTGGAGTTGTTAGTCAAAATGGCAGTGAAGAAAAATATCCTACATGTGAGGAAATGATTACCCATGCTACGTTTGCGATGAAAAAGGCAAAAGAGATGTATCAAAATGAGATTTGGGTATATGATTTAGAATTGCATAAGAAAGAGTTGCTTGAGAATTATGTGGAAAGTCATATGAACAAGGCTTTAGATAAAAGTGAGTTCAAAATACTTCTTCAACCAAAGATTAATTTACAAACAAAAAAGGTAGAGGGTGCAGAAGCACTGGTACGTTGGATTTTAGAAGATGGTACGATGCTTTCTCCAAATGACTTCATTCCAGTTTTTGAACGAAATGGATTTTGTTCAGAGTTAGATATGTATATACTGGAGTGGATTTGTAAAAAAATACGTAATTGGATAGATCAAGGAATTGACCCAGTACCAATATCTATTAATCAGTCTAAATTATTATTTGTAGAGGATGATTATGTAGAAAAAGTTTGTTACATAATTGAAAAATATAAGATTCCATATCATTTAATTTCCTTAGAAATATTGGAAGGACTGGCTTTAGAAGATGCAGAAAGTATAAACTCCAAAATTCTACAACTTCAGGAAAAAGGAATTCAAGTTTCTATGGATGACTTTGGAAGTGGATATTCTTCATTAAATTCATTGGCAAAACTTAATATAGATGAATTAAAATTGGATAGAGCGTTCTTAGTAACAGCACTAGATGAGAAAACAAGACAATTTATTATTATGAAAAAAATTGTGGAGATGGCAAGAGAATTGGGCATATCTACAGTGGCTGAAGGAATCGAAACGAAAGAGGATGAAAAACTAATTGCTGAGATAGGGTGCAATTATGGGCAAGGTTTTTGTTATAGTAAGCCAATTTCTGTTCCTGCATTTCAGGAATTATATCTTATGTAACAAAAAGGACTATTGTATCTATGAGCAAAAACATAGATACGATAGTCCTTTTCAATTCTTATTCGTTGTGATCTCTCTTGGGTAATGTAAATCCTTTTCCATGAACCTCATTTACTTTATTAATAATTAGAAAAGCAGCAGGGTCAATGGAGGTAATTAATTGGTTTAGACGTGGAAGCTCCCGATTGGAAATAACAGTTAAGACCATTGTCTGGTTTTCATGAAGATAACCACTTTCCATAGGTAAGAGAGTAGAACCACGATCCATTTGTTGTGTAATTGCACGGTTGATTTCCTCAGATTTTTTACTAATGATTTTTACCTGAGTTTGAGCTCTTCCCATAACCAAAATTTTATCAAGTACAATGGTGTATGTCATAATTAAGATAATACCATATAAAAGTGCTTCTTTATCAGAGAACAATACTTGTCCTAATAAAATAAAAGTATCAAATACATAAAGCATAACAGAAACTGGCAATCCAAATTTTTTATTTAGAATTAAAGGAGGGATGTCCATACCTCCTGTAGATGCTCCTGAACGAATAACGATACCTAAAGAAAATCCAATGAATAGACCACCAAAAAGGCTAGCCAAAAGTCGATCATCTGTAATCGAAGAAAGACTAGGAAATTTTTGAAAAAATCCCAGTGCTATTGGATAAAAAAATGTGCTTAATAAAGTCGTAATGGCAAAATCCTTTCCTAAAATGATTCCACCAAGTAAAAACATAATGCAATTAAATATAAGCACAAAGATGGAAATAGGCAGATGAAAATAATGCTCAAAAATAAGCGATAATCCTGTACTCCCACCTGTCATTAGCTTGTTTGGAAGTACAAACATTACAATTCCAAGTGCCATAGCGGCATTCCCAAGAAGAATCATAAAAATATTTTTTGGTTGAAAGATAGTAGTCTTCACAAAAATAGCTCCTTTCATATTACGTTGGCTATTATAACATAGGAAAAATAAAATATACAATAAGTAGGTTGCATATTCTCTTATTTTTGCATAGTATAAGAAAAATAAGAGAAAGGATACTAGAAATGGAATACGAAAATTACGGGAAAATAATTGGTGTTATTGAGGATATTGTGAGAGGAGAGGATTGTTGTTCGCAGATGATTTCTGTGCAGACAGAAAATGGGCCTGTGAATTTAATTGTAGCCGGAGATACACAGGTTATAGGAAATATGAAATTGAGAAGAGGAATGCGTATTGCAGCATTTTACGATACAAATTTGGCAACACCAGCAATATATCCACCACAATATAGAGCAACATTGGTTACTTCTTTAAGGAGAGGGCAAAATGTAGTATTACAGTATTTTGATAGAGATTTAACAGCACAAGATCAATCTTTGCGTTTAAATGTAGGGCCTAAAACAACAGTTACAACAGCAAACGGGCAAAATTATCCATGCAATCCATCGAATCAAGTATTGCTTGTATATTATACTACTACAACATTTAGCATACCTCCTATGACAACACCTGAGAAAATCATTGTAATGTGTCCTAAATAGAGTATAATTTAAGTAGTAAAGATTATGAAATATAAAGGAAGAGTTGTTATGGCAGAGAAAGAAGAAATCGTATTTTGCAAAGGAGGAGGATGTACAGCAAAGCTGGGACCCGATGTGCTTGCACGGGTTCTAGATAAAATACCTCGATTTCATGATGAAAATCTTTTAATTGGATATGAGGGGTCGGATGATGCAGCAGTTTATCAATTAACAGAAGACTTGGCAATTGTTCAGACACTGGACTTTTTTCCTCCAATGGTAGACGACCCCTATGTATTTGGACAAATCGCAGCTGCAAATGCATTAAGTGATATTTATGCCATGGGTGGAGAGGTAAAAACAGCATTAAATATAGTTTGTTTTCCTGAAAGTTGGGATATGAATATATTAGGTAAAATTTTGCAAGGAGGAGAGCAAAAGGTTCGAGAAGCAGGAGGAGTACTTGCTGGTGGACATTCTATTGCAGATGCAGATGTAAAATATGGCCTTTCTGTTATGGGAGTGATTCATCCAGAGAAAATTTTAGCAAATAATTCGTGTCAGGTGGGAGATAAATTAATTTTGACCAAACCACTTGGAGTAGGAGTTGTGTGCAGCGCACAAAGAATTGGGGAGGCTTCAAAGGAAGCCATGGGTAAAGCCGTGCAATCTATGACAACATTAAATAAATATGCAGCAGAAATCATTAAAAAATATGAAGTACATGGATGTACCGATGTGACTGGATTTGGATTATTGGGGCATTTAAGTGAAATGTTAGGTGATACGTATTCAGCAGAGCTTATTGCAGATAAGATACCATATATTCAAGAAGCGTACGAATATGCAGGGGAGTTTTATTTGACAGCAGCAGCACAGAGAAATCGAAATCATTTAGGAGATAAGGTTCAATTTGATAACGTTTCTTTTGAAATGGAGGAAATCCTATTTGATCCTCAAACATCAGGTGGATTGCTTATAAGTATTGATAAAAAGGATGTACAAGCTTGCTTTGAAGACTTAAAGAAATTGGGATTGCCATGTGGGGTGATAGGAACCGTTTTAGAAAAGGATGAACGCAAAATTTACGTGAGAAAAGAGGAGTAGAAAGATGATTTATAAAATAGATGTAAGAGGAAGACAGTGTCCAATTCCAGTAGTAGAAACAAAGAAAGTATTTTCACAGCTTAAAGAAGGGGATTTGACAGAAACTTGGGTAGATAATCATATAGCAGTACAAAACTTAGAAAAAATGGCTGTTCAAAAGAACAGAGGATTTCGTTATGAAAAAGTAGAGGATAATTTCTACAAAGTGTGGATTTCCTATGAAGATAATATGGATGAAGTGTCTGTAGAATCTAAGGGAGAGGATGAGAAGGTGCTGCCAGTTACTTGTGGGGGAGATACAGTTGTTGTTCTTTCATCGGACAAGATGGGAGAGGGGGATGAAGAGCTTGGAAGAATCCTTATGAAAGGATTTATTTATGCACTTGCAGGGCAAGAGGAGCTTCCAACTACGATTCTTTTGTATAATGGTGGAGCAAAATTGTCGGTAGATGGTTCAGAATCCTTGGAAGATTTACAGAAATTAGAGAAAAATGGAGTAGAGATTCTTACATGTGGTACATGCTTGAATCATTATAACATCGCCCAAAAGCTTGCTGTAGGTCAGGTTACAAATATGTATGATATTTGTGAGAAGCTGACAAGGGCAGGAAGGATTGTGAAACCGTGATTTATTTGGATAGTGCAGCTACCAGTTATTATCGTCCAGAAAGTGTTGCAAATGCTGTATATCAAGCCATTCATTCTATGGGGAATCCAGAGAGAAGTAGCCATGGAAGTTCTTTAGAGGCATCGAGAGTTGTTTATGAAACAAGGAATATGTTAGCTGAATTATTTCATGCAAAAGGTGCAAGTCAGGTAGCATTTACAAGCAATATTACAGAAGCATTAAACATTGTAATACAAGGCTATTCAAAAATGAAGAAGAGTATGGCAGCAACGCAGATGGATCACAATAGTATACTCCGTCCCCTGTATCAAGCTAAGCAAGAGGGATGTCGTGTAGAGATCGTCCCAGTAGATAAAAATGGTAATCTTGATATGGACAAATTAGAAACCTTACTCAAGTCGGGAATCGATGTCTTTTTGTGTACCCACGCATCGAATTTAACGGGAAATAAAAATGATATTCATATGATTGGATGGCTGTGTAAAAAATATGGTACAACCTTTGTGTTAGATACAGCACAAACAGCAGGTATTTTTCCAATTGATATGCAAGAAGATTGTATTGATATTGTTTGCTTTACAGGGCATAAAGGTTTGATGGGACCTCAGGGAGTAGGGGGGCTTTGTTTAGCGGAGCATATTGTATTGCCATCGTGGAAAGTAGGAGGAACAGGAATCAGGAGTTATGAAATGGAACATCCAAGCCAGATGCCAACTGCGTTAGAAGCTGGAACATTAAATGGACATGGAATTGCAGGGTTGCATGCAGCATTACTTTATATCAAAGATGTTGGGATAGATGCGATTCAAAAAAAAGAGCAAAAGTTGATGAAACAGTTTTACGAAGGTGTGAAAAATTTATCTGGTATTACAATCTATGGAGACTTTTCTAACTGGAATCGTGCAGCGATTGTAGCATTGAATATTCGAGAGTATGACTCTTCTCAGGTAAGTGATACCTTGGCATGGAAATACAACATCTATACACGAGGTGGTGCACACTGTGCTCCGTTGATGCACACAGCACTTGGAACAAAAGAGCAAGGGGCAGTTCGCTTTAGTTTTTCTCATTTTTTAGAAGAGCATCAAGTGGAGGAAGCTATTGGTGTTGTAGAACATATTACAAAGGAGTTTCTATGAAAGAAAAGGAATTGAGAATTGTAGTTGCATTTGAAACAACAACTGCGGCAATGCAGTTTGAAAGTCATGCTAAATGTTTAGGAATTCAAGGAAGAATTATACCAGTACCAAGGGAAATTACATCTGGGTGTGGATTGAGTTTTTCAACACCAATTGGGGAACGTAAGAAAGTAGAAGAGTTAGTAAAACAGCTTCAAATTGGGAAGGTATATGAGTTGATTTTATAAGAAGGACTGGTTTTCCAGTCCTTCAATTATATACTAAAATTGCATTTCATAATAATGTGCATAAATACCATTTTTCGCAAGTAACTCTTCATGAGTTCCACGTTCGGAGATGGTATTGTCTGCAACAACGAGAATTTCATCCGCATTTTTAATTGTTGAAAGGCGATGAGCAATTGTAATTGTAGTACGATTTTTAGAAAGTTCTTCTAGACTTTGTTGAATCCAACGTTCACTTTCATTATCTAATGCACTAGTAGCTTCGTCTAAAATCAAAATTGGTGGATTTTTTAAGAAAACACGGGCAATGGAAATACGTTGTTTTTGTCCTCCAGAAAGGCGAGTTCCTCTCTCTCCAACAAAAGTATCATATCCATCAGGCAATTCTTGTATAAATTCATGTATATTTGCTTTTTTAGCAGCCTCAATAATTTCTTCCATAGAAGCATCAGGTTTCCCATATGCAATATTTTCACGGATTGTTCCACAGAACAAATATACATCTTGTTGTACAATTCCAATTTGATTTCTAAGGTTATTTAACGTCAGGTTTCGTACATCTTCTCCGTCAATTGTAATTCGTCCGCCAGTTACATCATAGAATCGAGGCAGTAGTGAACAAATTGTAGTTTTTCCACTTCCAGATGGACCTACAAGTGCAATAGATTTTCCAGCAGGAATTTGGAAAGAAACATGAGAGAGGACAGGTGTATCGTCATCACTATAATGGAAGGAAACATCCTCATAGGATACAAGCCCTTTTACATGATGTAGAGGCTTCGCATCGGGAGAATCTTCAATTTCTGGCTGGATTTCCATAACAGAAACAAAACGTTTAAAGCCAGAAAGTCCTTTTTGCATCATTTCAGTTAATTCAACCAAAATTTGTACTGGACTTATAAAGATTCCAATATATAGGGAATACATAGCAAGGTCAACAGCTTGCATTTGTCCCTTGGCAATTAAATAACCACCAAAAACGAGTGTTACAAGATACATCATACCTTGAAAGAATAAATTCCACCCCATAAAGTTTCCCATACATTTATAGTTTGCATCTTTAGATAGTAAAAAATTATGGTTGTGTTTTCTAAACTTCTTCTGTTCTACTTTTTCATTAGCAAAGGATTGGACAACACGAATTCCAGCCAAGGTATCTTGAAGGCTGGCATTTACGTCACCAATTTTTTTTCTATTTTCCATAAAGGTTTCTTGCATTCGCTTGTTTTGACTTAGTGAAAAGAAAAACATACACAGCACTAAGATAACGAGAGGGATAGCAAGCTTCCAATTGATAAAAAACAGGAAGAAAAATGAGCCAATAATTTTAATTAAAGATATAAATAAATTTTCAGGACCATGATGTGCAAATTCAGCAATATCAAAAAGGTCAGAAACTAATTTGCTCATCATTTGACCAGAATTGTTTTGATCATAGTAAGAAAAGGAAAGTTTTTCATAATGATCAAATAATTGTTGACGCATATCTCTCTCCATATTTGCCCCCATCATGTGTCCCTGATAGCTAACATAATATTTACAGAAACTTTGGATGAGATACATTACAAAAAGTCCAATAGCAATAGGGAGTAGATACGTAAGAATTAAATTGGACTCCTTTGTAAATAAGCCATTTGTTAAAGTTCTTAAAATCTGTGGATATATCAAGTCAATCAAACTTATGATAGCAGCACAGATTAAATCTAAGAAAAAAACAGTTTTATAAGGAGTATAGTATTTGATAAATTTCTTTAAAATCTGCATATAAAAGTATCCTTTCTATTTTTCTCAAGATAATATTAACATAAAGAAATATGTTTTGCAAAAAGAATAGAATAGTGCTATGGTATTTGAGAAAGGAGCATTTTCGTATGATTGATAAAAAGTTAATACCTGTGGCAGGATTAAAAAGGGAACCTTTTTCGGGAAACCATGGAGGAATGCGTTATTATTTTTGTGTAGATGAAAGCAAGGAAAATTTTCTTGTTTTTGTATATCCAGAACCATGGTGTTTTGAGCAAACACCAGAAGAGGAGAAAGAGAGTAGGAGCTTTCCTTTGAATGAGGAGGGAATGGATTTGGCTATTGAGTGGCTTTTTCAAAAGTATGAGGAAAAGAAAGAAATATGGGAGCAAGCAGCACAAAATACAATGCATAATTAATGGAGAAAATACTTGTCACATAGTTTTTATTACTATATAATAGATATATTGAGGTGATAATATGACAATAGATAATAATAATATACTAAATAGTATTTTGGAAAGCCTGTCACGTATTGATTATATCCATCCAGAGGATATCCCCAATATTGAGTTATATATGGATCAGGTGACTACATTTATGGATGAACAGCTTTCATCCACAAAGAGATATCCAGAGGATAAGATTTTAACAAAAACAATGATTAACAATTATGCAAAGAATAATCTTCTTCCACCCCCAGTGAAGAAAAAATATTCAAAAGAACATGTGTTATTCTTAATTTTTATTTATTATTTTAAAAATATTCTTTCTATTAAGGATATTGAAAGTTTGTTAAAACCAATGGCTGAATTATATTTTGAACAAGGGGGCTATAAAGAATCAGAATTGGATTTGACAGAGATTTATAAAGAAATATGTGGTATGTGCAAAGGTCAAATTTCCTCACTGCAAGAGAGTATATCTGATGCGTGGGAGAGGGCAGAGAAGAATTTTCCAAATGTTTCCAAGGAAGAGAAGGAACGGTTGCAGCAATTTTCATTTATTTGCAATTTAAGTTTTGATGTGTATGTTAAGAAGTTGCTTATTGAAAAGTTAATTGACCAGATGCAGGCAAAAGAGGATACGAACAAATAAAACCAAGGGAGGGCGAAACATTTATAATGTTTGACCCTCCCTTGTGCCGTTCTAAAATGGTTTCAGTAGTTAGGCTTGTCCATCAATTCGTTCAAAAACCATGTCATAGCCATCGTTTCCATAATTTAGTGAACGATTAACACGACTGATAGTTGCTGTAGAAGCACCTGTCTTTTCTGCAATCTCAAGGTAAGTTTTTTGTTCTCTAAGCATTTTTGCAACTTCAAAACGCTGAGAGAGTGAAAGTAATTCATTAATCGTACAAATATCTTCAAAGAATGTATAACATTCTTCTTTATTCTCTAAACTTAAGATTGCACGGAAAAGGTTGTCTACAGCCTCTGTCCTTATCTTCTTACTCATTTTCTTATCTCTCCTTTTACAGCTAGACGATTACTTCTTCATTTTAACACATTAAATTTTTAAAGTCTACTCTTTTTAGAGAGATTTTGGAG
>JAHLFA010000087.1 GCA_018883985.1 Candidatus Ruminococcus intestinipullorum
ACTTTTCTGATTTCTCACAGCAATTTCTTCTTGCTCTGCTTTCAAATTATCTTCCACACGGAAAAATACAAATAAAATTACTGCACAAATTACATATGCAATTGTTTCAAACCAAATATAACTAATAGAAATTCCTGTTTGAGCAAGTGCACTTTGTACATCTACTCCAATTTTTAAATTTTGGTTATATCCTGTTACATTTAAAATGGTAGAGAAAACAGCATTCATTACAGGAGATGCTGCCACCATAAGTGAACTATAGATAGACATTGTCAATCCATCTGTTCGAAGCCCTGTTTTCCATTCAATATGATCAATAACATCTGCTAACATAGCAAGAATCATATAACATGCTGGGGAAGACCCTAAACACTTTAAGCCCACTCCAACTGCAACGGGAATAATATTGTTTCCTCCAAGTCCTGCAATGACACCACCTAAAACACCAAGAATTAAAAATACACTGACTGTTAGTCGCTTTCCAAATTTTTGACACAATGGGTTTACAAAAAACATAGCTACTGCCATAGGGATTGCCCCCATAATTGCTAAAATTGATTGGTAAGTTCCCCATGCATCTGCTCCCATCGCAGAATTGTCTAATACCCATTTACAGAAATAAGACATAGAACCGTTCTTAATCGCACCTGAAAATTGGAATATCATATAAAAAATAATCACAACCCACCACCATTTTTCAGAGGCAACTGCACGCAATTGTGCAGTCATAGAAGCCCCTTTTGCAGATTGTTCTGTTTCTTTTACATCTTCACGTTCCATAAGCTCCTGTGTTACACGCTCACAAGTGAAGCGGTACTGTAAATAAATTGTCAATGCTGTAATAATGCCTACTGTTAACATTGCCATAAACCAAAGATTCTGATTCTCTTTCAATGCAAAGGATACAAGTATTGGAAATACCATAGAACCTGCACCCATTGCTGCTAAACCTGCAATATTGGTAAAGGAAGCTAATTGTCCCCTTTGAGAGGAATCTCTTGTGGAAACCGCAACAAGTGTAGAATTTGCTGTATTATAGATTGGGTATGCAACGGAATAAAAAAGATTATATGCAATTGCAATCCAAACCATTTTTAAACTACCTTCAAACGGTACAATAAACATCAATACAGATGCAATTGATAAGGTCAAGGCTGATAACAATATCCAAGGTCTTGCCTTCCCTGCCAGTGCTTTCGTTCTTTCAATAAGCTGTCCTACTACAAGATTTGCTATAACAATCAAAATCGTAGAAAACAGTTGCAGTGTAGTTAAAAATGTCAAATTTAATTTAAGAACATCTGTAAAATATGTATTTAAAATACTTGTAAAAATACCAGATGAAAGCAAACCTCCAATAGGTCCAATAAAATATCCCAGCAACATCTCTGGTAGTCTTACATCTTTTCCCTTAATAAGGGAAGAGGTAAATGGTGTATTCCAAAAATTTGCTTGTTTTTGCTTGTTCATAACTCCTCACTCCCTTTCCTAATTTTTCCACGGTATACTTAAATCATATGATCCACTTCCAAATTTTTGACTGCTGCCATCTGGAAGCTCTACAATACACTTTGTGCCAACTGGAACTTCAATATGAAGCTCAAATACATGATCTACAAGCTTCCACTCAGAAACAATCTTTCCATATGATGTCATGGTACTTCCCATAGCAGAAGTTAATCCACCACCTAATAATGGCTTGATTCTAAATGAACGATATCCTGCCTCTATTGGACAAATGCCTGCAATTCTTTCATATAAAAATGCACCAACCGCACCAGATGCGTAATGGTTATAAGAAATCATCTGATCTGTACCATCATCTCCAATTGGACACTCTCCATTTTCATCCAAACCATCCCAGCGTTCCCATATCGTAGTTGCACCTGCTTTTACCTCATATAGCCAAGAAGGACATTTTGTATTCATTAGCATTTTAAATGCAGTTTCTGTTTGCCCATTATCTGCAAGAGCAAATAATATATATGGAGTACCTGGAAATCCTGTTCCAATACAGTAATCTGCTCTTTTTACTAAGCTTGCTAAATTTTCTGCCGCCTTTTCTCTTGTTTCTTCTGAAAACATGCCAAACCAAAGTGGAAGTACATATGCTGTTTGAAATTCCTCCTTTAGCTTTCCATTACCATCTGTAAATACAGAAATATACGCATCAGCTGTTTTCTCTGAAAGCTGTTTAAAATATTTAGAATCTTCTGTTTTTCCTAAAATATCAGCTATCATACCTGTGATTTTACTTGTATTGTGTAAACTTGCTGTTGCTGTCCATTTACTTCTTGCCTGCCACTGTGACATCTTTGGTACATCAGGTGCTACCCAATCTCCAAAGTGAAGTACAGATGGTGTATTCCATATATAGCGATGTTTTCCAATTCCAAATCCAGCCCAAAAGCGACATGCCTTTACGTATTTTTTCATGGTTGGATACATTCTCTCTAAGATTCTAATATCCCCACGTGCCTGATATTCTGCCCATGGAACAAGAACGCATGCATCCCCCCACCAATCTATTGCCATAGATGGCATTGTTGCTGGAAATCCATATCCTTGTACAGGTACTGTATTTGGAAGCCCTCCTGTAGGGAGCTGCTCAGATTTTACATCCAAAAGCCATTTATCTAAAAAACGGCTCATTTCAAAGTTAAAGCATGCTGTTGGTGCAAATACTGCAATATCACCAGTCCATCCCATACGTTCATCGCGCTGTGGACAATCTGTTGGAATATCAACAAAATTGGATTTACTGCTCCATACAATATTCTTTTGAAGTCGATTAATCGTATCATCTGAACAATAAAATTCTCCTATTTGTTCCACATCTGAGTAAAGTGCCAAAGCGGAAACTTCTACATTTTCCTGCTCTATCCCACTCACTTCAACATATCGAAATCCCATATATGTTAGCCTAGGACTATATTCTTGTTGCCCCTCTATACATGTATACATAGCAGTTGCTTTAGCTGTACGTAAAAACTGTACATTTAAACTTCCATCTCTATTTAAAATTTCTGCATGCCTTACAGTAACTACTTGTCCGTGACTTCCATTTAGCTTTAGTTTTACAACTCCTGCGAAATTCTGCCCAAAGTCATAAATCAATGCCCCATTCTCTAGCTTTTTCACAGATACAGGATGCATTTCTTCCTGTGCCTTTACAGGACTTCCATAATCTGCAATTAGATTTGGCACAAATTTTAATTTCTCAAGAGCAGCATTTCTCCACGTAATTTTTTCTATGTCTATTGTAGCGTCGTAGACTTCACCATCATAGAAATCTGCAAGTCGATATGGTCCATCTTCTGTTACTTCCCATGTTGTATCGGTTCCAATAATTTCCCTCGTCCCATCCTCATAAGTAAGGTGTAACTCTGCTAAAAACGCTTGGCGATCTCCATCAAAACGATTCACTCTTGTAAATACAAAAGAGCCTACTGCCCAGCCACCTGCTACAACAGCCGTAATTGTTGCCTCTTTTTTTTGCAATTTATCCGTTACATCATAAACCTGATACTGCATTTCATGTTTATAGGAAGTAAATCCTGGGGCAAAATATTGTTCTCCAACTTTTTCCCCATCAATATCAAGCTCATAGATGCCAAGGGCTGTGGCATATAATTTTGCCTCTATCACCTTTTTGCTTGTAGATAATTTTCTACGAAACATCATTGGACGTGGTGATACTTTCTTCTCCGTAAAGGAATAAGCTGCATCACTAATCCAATGTGCTTTCCATGGGGTACCCATACGACCAGTTTCAAATGATATAGAAGCCTCTGCCTGCTCTCCTTTATTATCTTTAACGATGAGATTGGCTGTATATTTTGTAAATGCTTCTAGCTTAGGACCATCATAATACATTATGGTTTGCTCATTGAATATTTGACTCCAACCATTTAATGTTAATCTTGCCTCACAAATTTCTACATTTTCTTGATTAGAACTCAACATGTAACTAAAGCTTGGAGAAACCTCATCTGTTACACATCCAGCAACCAAATTTTCTACTGTAAATCTAGAAATGTTTAACATTAATCTTCTCCTCTTTCTACTTGTATTTCTATGTTACATGTTCTTGTTCCATCGGATATTTCAAGATGGATATCATCTTCCTGATTTGTTCTAACTACAGCCAATGCTTCTCCATAATACGTATCTGTCTCATTTGTTGTATATCCAATTTCATTGTATGGGCAACCATTTCCAAGACCTAGAAGTTCTCCATTGGTAACATTTACCTTTAAAATACCTCTTTCTAGTGGCTTTAAAATTCCCTCTTTATCCGTATATTGAAGTCTTACAAAACAAAGTTTTCCTCTCTTTGCTTTCCCATCTTCTACAATTGCCTGAATTTTCGTTTCTTCCCCCGCACTGCGAAGCTGTGTCCTGCCTAATATATTTTCTTGCTCATCATAAGCAATTGCCTCAATAACACCAGGCTCATAAGAAACCGTAAATGTTGTCTTACAACATTGTTTTAGTCTTTTACTTCCAATCTTTTTCCCATTTATAAATAAATCTACTCGGTATGCTCTCGCATAAACTTCGATGTTTGCCTTTTTGCCATCACAACCATTCCAAGACCAAGATTCTATCGCATTGGTCATCTTCCATGCAGATGGAGAATGCTTATCGTCTGTATGATTTACAGGGCATACTGCTATGACAGGATCTGTTGTTAGTTCAAATGCTGTCTTTGTATAGGCCGCTTCTGCAAGAGGTTTTCCTGTTAAATCAATTCTTCCACTTCCTGCTGTAATCCAGCCTACTCCATGAGAAAAATCTGGTGCATAATCACTGTATTCCCATGAACCAACACCAACTTCACCCATGTAATCCATTCCAGCCCAAACAAAATCTCCAATAATTCTTGGGTTTTCTTTTGCCATTTCCCAAAAATCATATGCATCAGAGCAAAATGTTTCACTTCCTAAAATCAAACGATTTGGGTATTTCTTTAAATCATGTTTATAACGATAGATTCCATAGTTATACCCAGCGATATCCATATTTGCAAAAGCATCTCTTGTTTTCACATCACATCCGTAAAAAGTTGCCCCTATCTTCATTGTTTTGCTTCCAAGAATTCCTGCAAGATTATTGAAAAATTCACTTCCTACAGCCTTTTTCTTTTTGTTCTTAACATTTTTTACTTCTTTTTTTGCTTTTTTATCACTATAAACACCAAATCCTATGGAACTTAAAAAATTAAAGAAAATATTAATTCCACAAGTTACTGGACGAGTTTCATCTAAACTATGCAAATATTCTGTCATTGTCTTTGTTAGTTCAATTCCTCGTTTCTGTGCCGTTTCTGATACCTCATTTCCAGTAGAATACATGATAACAGATGGGTGATTATAATCTTTATCTACCATATCTTTTAAATCTTGCTGCCACCAGTCCATGAAATAATTCACATAGTCATATTCTGTTTTGTGAATATACCAAACATCTACAAACTCATCCATAACCATCATTCCTAAACGGTCACATGCCTCTAACATAGCTTTGGAACATGGATTATGTGCTGAACGAATAGCATTGTATCCATTTTCTTTGAGTATGCGTATTTTTCTCTCTTCTGCTTCTTTATAACAACAAGCCCCTAATACTCCATTATCATGATGAATACATGCCCCTCTTAAAATCTCTCTCTTTCCATTTATAGCAAATCCTTTTTCTGTATTCCATTCAATTGTTCGGATTCCAAATGTTTCCTCTTGTGTATCATTTTTAAACCTTACTTTACATGTATATAATGATGGTTTTTGAACACTCCATAATTTTGCATTTGCAATTTCTACTTGAATCTTCACCTTTCCATCTGTTGAAACATTATACTTACCTACTTCTTTTTCTCCATCATAGATAGATGCCTCTACCTCTCCAGCACAAGAGGTTTTCACCTCAATTTCTATTACTGCTGGATGAATTTGGAGTGTTTTAATTTTTACTCCATTTAATAAAATATGTTCCTTATCTGCTACATGCATAATTACAGGTCTATAAATTCCAGCACCAGAGTACCAACGACTGTTTGGCTGATCTGCATTATGTGCAAAAACTTGAATAAAGTTTTTACTTCCATATTTTAAAAATTGATCTGCTTGTACATAAAAATTGGTATAACCATATGGTCTAAATCCTGCTTTTTTTCCATTTATATAGACTTCCGCATTTCGATAAACACCTTCAAATTCAAAAACAACTGTCTTATCTTGGTATTCCTGTGGAATGTCAAATTCTTTTTCATATACATAGTCAAACCCTTCAAACCAGCCTACATTAATTCCTCCAATGCTATTTTTCGTACGTTTTTCCCATAGCATCGCATCATGAGGGATTGTTACTGGCCTACCTATTTCATCAGTTCCTTTATGTCTATAAGTCCAGTTATTATTAAATTCAATATGCTTCATCCTAAATAACCCTTCCTACTTCTTCGGTATTTTCCCTTTGTGTTATCATAACATTTTCTTTCCCTAGATAACGTTTTCTGACGTGAACAGTTACTTTTTTTGCGTAACTTGTCTTTCTTTTTTTGTATAAATATTATACTTTAACAGAATATTTTGCACCTTTAACTGTTTGATTTTTTCAAATTTTATCACTTTTATGTGCAATTTATATAAATTAGACTATCATTTTTACAGTTTTAAACCTTATTTATTGTATATTCTGTATAGTTACCTATTTTTTCTACCTGCTAATACCCCAGTTGTAAACACTCCACTCAATACACCCATAACAAATGCACCAATATACCCCATATCCAATCTCCTATACTCATTCATCATTTTTCTCATTTTCTGTTAAATTTGCTATTTTTATTCACATTCTTATATCTATCTCATATGTGAAATTATAGTTATTTGGATTACTCTAATGTTTGATAATACAAAAAAATGGCATTCTTTTATATTTTCATAAGAATATTTCTATTTCTTTAATAGATTAAACATACTTTGGACACATTTATTGCGTATACTAATACACAGATAGTTGATAAACAACTATCTCCCCCCTCATAAAGTAATGACATCTTGGATAAGCCAAGATGTCACACTTTACTCTCATTCCTTTAGATAGCTATAAAACAACGAACCCCACTAGCCATTTGGTTAGTGGGGTTCGCCGTTTTGTGCTTATTCAAGAATTCTTTTTAAAATTTAGCTACGCAAATGACAAACGAGGTAGGACATTACTCCTACCTCGCTTTTTTAGGCTCTTCTTCGTTTATAAATTACTACTCCAAGAACTCCACCTGAAATTAAGAAAGAAACTAAGAAAAATCCATTCCATTTATCTCCTGTTTGTACAGGTTGAGAAGTATTTTCAGTCTTCTCAGCTGTAGGATTTGTTGTATTTGTCACATCCTCTTTCTCTGATGGGATATTTGGTGTATCCTCCTTTTGTGGTGGAACATTTGGTTCACCCTCTTCCTCCTGTGGTGGAGTGTTTGGTTCACCCTCTTCTTCCTGTGGTGGAGTGTTTGGTTCGCCCTCTTCCTCCTGTGGTGGAACATTTGGTACATCCTCGTCAGTAGGGTCTGCTTCCCAAATTGCATATAAAGTTAGAACTCCACTCTGTACCTTATCTATATGCAAGGTCATTTCCTCTCCTAACTGATACTCTGGAGTCGTTGCTGCTGCGTCTGTACTCCATCCTAGTAAATAGAAATCGTCACGTGTGAATTTTGCTCCATCAGATAGCTTCACATGTTCACCCTCTTGGATTCCTGTATGACTACTTTCTGTTCCCTGACCTCCATTAGCATTATACTCAATTGTATATGTTGTTGGATTTTCTTTCCAAACTGCATAAAGAGTCAATACTCCATTTTGCACCTTATCTATTGGGAATAATACATCTTTTCCTAATTCATACTCTACTGTATTTGATGTGGCAGATGTACTCCAACCCAATAAATGATGTCCTTCAAAAGAGAAATTCTGTCCATCATCTATGGTAATCTGTTCTCCCTCTTTCACCACGTAAATTGGATTTGTACTGCTTACTCCTCCGTTTGGATCGTATTTGACTGTATAAGTGTTCTCTTCCCATACTGCATATAAAGTAAGAACCCCATTCTGTACCTTATCTATATGCAGAGTCATTTCCTCTCCTAACTGATACTCTGGAGTTGTTGCTGCTGCGTCTGTACTCCATCCTAGTAAATGGTATTTATCTCGTGAAAGGTTTCCTCCGTCTGATAGTTTTACCTGACCACCTTCATGGATTCCTGTATGACCATTTTCTGTTCCTTGGCCTCCATTGGCATTGTACTCAATACTGTATGTTTTCAGATTTTCTTTCCAAACTGCATACAAAACTAATTTATCGTTTTGTACTTTATCGATTGGGAACAATATCTGCTTTCCTAGTTCATACTCGATTTGTGTTGCATTTGGATCTGTACTCCAGCCCAAAAGATGGTGGTCTACATAAGAGAACAACTGACCATCTGAGATTGTAATATTATCTCCCTCTTTTACATGCTCCAGTAACTCTGTTCCCTGACCTCCGTTGGCATTATATTCTATTTGATACTCATTTTTCTCCCATACTGCATA
>JAHLFA010000088.1 GCA_018883985.1 Candidatus Ruminococcus intestinipullorum
AATGATTTATGGAATAGTAAATAAAGTTAGGCATAGGATTTTTTACGAATTTTTGTTATAATGTAACCAGTAGATAAGGAGTGTGAATAACATGGGGAAAGAAAAGAAACGCCTTCCAGTAGGTTTGGAAAATTTTGAGCAGATTATAAAAGAAAATTATTATTATGTTGATAAAACAGGTTTGATTTCAGAACTAATCCGTAATGGTGGAATGGTAAATCTCTTTACTAGACCAAGGCGTTTTGGAAAAACTTTAAATATGAGTATGTTGGAGCATTTTTTTTCCATCGAGGGAGATAAAAGTATTTTTGAAAGTTTGGAGATTTCAAAGGACACAAAGTTGTCCGAAGAGTATATGGGCAAATATCCTGTTATTTTTGTGTCATTAAAAGGGATTAATGCAGCTACCTATGAGACAGCATTTGCTTTTGCAGTTCAAATTATGAAAGAAGTAGCAGCTACAATGCAGTTTCTTTTAGAAAGTGAACAATTAAGTGATTATGACAAATTGGAATATCAAAAACTTTTGGATGACACAATGAGTGAAGCTATATTTTGTAGCAGTCTGAAAAGGTTGTCTATATTATTGGAAAAGCACTACAGAAGAAAGGTAATTCTTTTGATTGACGAGTATGATGTTCCTTTAGCGAAGGCATTTGAAAATGGCTATTACGACCAAATGATTTTTTTAATTCGCAATTTGTTGGAACAGGCGCTAAAAACGAATAACAGTTTAAAATTTGCGATAATGACTGGTTGTATGCGCATTTCCAAAGAAAGTATTTTTACAGGTCTTAATAATCTAAAAATATTATCAATCACAGACGAACGTTACGATGAATATTTTGGCTTTACAGATGCAGAAGTAAAAGCTATGTTGAAATATTATGAAATTGAAGAGTGTTATGAAGACGTCAAAAGCTGGTATGATGGATATTGTTTTGGCAGTACGGAAGTATATTGTCCATGGGATGTATTGAACTATTGTGATAGAATAAAAGATTATGAAGATTCATTTCCAGAAAATTATTGGATCAATACTAGCAGTAATGATGCTGTTAGAAAATTTATCCAAATGTCTGATAATGTTACAACCAAACGTGAGATTGAAAATCTGCTTGCAGGGGAGGAAATTACCAAAGAAATTCATCAGGAACTTACTTATCCAGAAATGTATCAGTCTTTAGAGAATGTTTGGAGTCTTTTATTTATGACGGGATATTTGACACAGCGTGGAAGGGTTGATGCAAAGCGGTATAAACTTGTGATACCAAATTTGGAAATACGAGATATTTTTGAAACGCAGATTATGGAATATTTCAAAGAGAGTGTAAAAAAAGATGGAGAAATGCTAAGACGTTTTTGTAATGCTTTGAAAAAAGGGGAAGAAAAGAAGGTAGAGGAAATTTTTGAAAGATACCTGAAAAAAACTATTAGTATACGAGATACTTTTGTGAGAAAAGGGCAGAAAGAGAATTTTTACCATGGAATTTTACTTGGTATTCTTGGTGTAAAAGAAGAATGGGGTGTATTTTTCAATCAGGAAGCAGGTGAAGGATATAGTGATATCCTAATAGAAACAGAAAACAGTGAAACAGCAATTTTGATAGAAGTGAAATATGCCAATGATGAAACTCTTGATGAGGCTTGTGAAAGGGCTTTGAAACAGATAGAGGAAAAGAAGTATGATGAAATATTTCGAGAAAGTGGAGTGGATAGGGTTTTGAAATATGGGATTGCGTGCTATAAGAAACAATGTAAGGTGAAGTTGGCAAGATAATATGCTTTGCTATAGGTAGTTTTGTCAAAAGGGGACGTAGTGAAATTCAATTTTACTACGTCCCCTTTTGAAGTACTTTTAAAGTAACGAATGTTTGTTCTGTACTTTCTTTTTGCACTCTGCTATAATAGTGAAAAAGAATGAAAATACTAGATTCATAAAGGAGAATTGCTATGGATCATTTTGAATTAGTATCAGAATATAAACCAACTGGCGACCAGCCACAAGCGATTGAAGCTCTTGTAAATGGCTTCAAAGAGGGCAATCAATGCCAGACTTTATTAGGAGTTACAGGCTCAGGTAAGACGTTTACCATGGCGAATGTTATTGCACAACTGAATAAGCCAACTCTAATTATCGCTCATAACAAGACACTTGCGGCACAGCTTTATGGGGAATTTAAGGAATTTTTTCCTAACAACGCAGTGGAGTATTTTGTTTCTTACTATGATTATTATCAGCCAGAGGCCTATGTGCCATCATCCGATACGTATATCGCAAAGGATTCCTCTATAAATGATGAAATCGATAAGCTACGCCTTTCAGCCACGATGTCATTGGTGGAGCGTCGGGATGTCATTATCATTGCCAGCGTATCTTGTATTTATGGGTTAGGAAGTCCTATGGATTATCAGAATATGGTGATTTCTTTGCGTCCAGGGATGATAAAAGATAGAGATGAAGTGATTGCAAAGTTGATTGAAATTCAATACGAACGTAATGATATGGATTTTAAGCGTGGCTCATTTCGTGTGCGAGGGGATGTGCTAGAGATTATCCCTGCATATGAGTCTGAGGTTGCTGTGCGAATTGAATTTTTTGGAGATGAAGTGGATAGAATTACAGAGATTGATATTTTGACAGGAGAAGTGAAAGGCGAGCTGAAGCATACAGCTATTTTCCCAGCCTCTCATTACGTGGTGGATAAAGAAAATATTCAACGTGCAGTGAAGGCGATTGAAGAGGAATTAGAGGAACGTGTCAAAGAATTTAAGCGTGAGGATAAGCTACTAGAGGCTCAGCGAATTGCTGAGAGAACAAATTTCGATATCGAAATGTTAAAAGAAACTGGATTTTGTTCGGGAATTGAAAATTATTCTAGGCATTTAGCTGGTTTAGAGCCTGGTCAGGCACCGTATACATTGATTGACTATTTTCCAGACGATTTTGTCATTATGATTGATGAATCTCATAAAACGATTCCTCAGATTGGTGGAATGTATGCAGGGGATCAATCTAGAAAGTCAACTTTAGTAGATTATGGTTTCCGTTTGCCTTCAGCCAAGGATAATCGTCCATTGAATTTTGATGAGTTTGAACAGAAAATCAACCAGGTTCTTTTTGTTTCTGCCACGCCAGGGACGTATGAAGAGCAAAATGAGTTGTTAAGAGCGGAGCAGGTCATTCGTCCTACAGGTCTATTAGACCCTGAAGTGGAGGTTCGTCCAGTGGAAGGACAAATTGACGATTTGATTGGAGAAATTCGTAAGGAAATTGCACAGAAGAATAAGGTTCTCATTACCACATTGACAAAGCGAATGGCAGAAGATTTGACGGACTATATGAGAGAAATTGGCATTCGTGTAAAATATTTACACTCAGATATAGACACATTGGAGCGTACAGAGATTATACGAGATATGCGAATGGACGTATTTGATGTGCTTGTGGGAATTAACCTATTGCGAGAGGGCTTGGATATTCCTGAGATTACGCTGGTTGCAATTTTGGATGCAGACAAGGAAGGATTTTTGCGTTCGGAAACTTCTTTGATACAGACGATTGGACGTGCCGCAAGAAATGCCAATGGGCATGTTATCATGTATGCAGATCAAATTACAGATTCCATGAGATTAGCGATTGAAGAAACAAAACGACGTCGTGAGATTCAGATGAAGTATAATGAAGAGCATGGAATCACTCCTAAGACGATTCAAAAGGCTGTTCGTGATCAGATTCGTATTTCGCAGAAGCCGACTGCAAAGGATTCGGCATTAGAAAAGGATCCAGAGTCTATGTCAAAGAAAGAGTTGGATAAATTTATTGCAGATGTGACGAAGAAGATGAAGAAGGCAGCAGCAGAGTTGGATTTTGAATCGGCAGCAGAGCTTCGAGATCAATTGATACAATTAAAAAAGTTACAAAATGAAATAGAAAAATAGATAGGAGTTATACACAATGGGAAAGAAGATGGATGTCCGACAGTATATTCGAATCCGAGGGGCAAATGAAAACAATCTGAAAAATATTGATGTGGATATTCCAAGAAATGAGTTGGTTGTTTTAACTGGGCTTAGTGGTTCAGGAAAATCATCACTTGCTTTTGATACAATTTATGCAGAGGGGCAAAGAAGGTATATGGAATCCTTGTCTTCTTATGCCAGACAATTTTTAGGGCAAATGGAAAAGCCAAATGTGGAAAGTATTGAGGGTCTTTCTCCAGCGATTTCCATCGATCAGAAATCTACCAATCACAACCCACGTTCTACGGTTGGAACTGTGACAGAAATATACGATTATTTTCGATTGCTTTTTGCACGAATTGGGATTCCACATTGTCCAAAATGTGGCAAGGAAATCAAGAAGCAGACCGTGGATCAAATGGTGGATCAATTAATGGGATTACCAGAAGGTACAAAGATTCAGCTGCTGGCACCTGTTGTGAGAGGAAGAAAAGGGACACATGCAAAGTTATTTGAGCAGGCAAAGAAGTCGGGATATGTTCGTGTTCGTGTAGATGGCAATCTCTATGATTTATCAGAGGAAATCAAATTAGAAAAGAATATAAAACATACAATAGAAATTCTTGTGGATCGTTTGATTATTAAGGATGGGATTGAGAAACGTATGACAGATTCCATTGAAAGTGTATTAGATTTAGCAGAGGGGTTATTAGTTGTCGATGTTATTGGTGGGGAAACACTGCAGTTTAGTCAGAGTTTTTCTTGTCCAGACTGTGAAATTAGCATCGAAGAGATTGAACCTAGAAGTTTCTCATTTAATAATCCTTTTGGAGCATGTCCAACTTGTTATGGTTTGGGATATAAGATGGAATTTTCAGAGGAACTGATGATACCAAATCCAGCCTTAAGTATCAACGAAGGTGCAATTGCTGTATTGGGATGGCAATCTTGTACGGAAAAATCTAGTTTTACACGAGCGATTTTGGATGCATTATGCGAAGAGTATCATTTTGATTTAGATACGCCGTTTCAGGATTATCCAAAGGAAATTCATGATGTGTTGATTCACGGCACAAATGGAAAAACGCTAAAGGTGTATTACAAAGGCCAAAGAGGGGAAGGTGTTTATGATGTTGCCTTTGAGGGGCTGATTAAAAATGTAGAGCGAAGATATCGTGAAACTGGATCTGAAGCGATGAAGGCAGAGTATGAAACCTTTATGAGAATTACTCCATGTTCAGAGTGTAAGGGTCAGCGTTTGAAAAAGGGAGCATTAGCAGTAACTGTTGGAGAAAAAAATATTGCAGAGCTTACGGATCTTCCGTTGGATAAATTGCAGGAATTCCTTCAAAATTTACAGTTAAGTGAAACACAGACTTTGATAGGGGAACAAATTTTGAAAGAAATTCATGCAAGAGTTCAATTCCTTTTGGATGTAGGATTGGAGTATTTAACATTGGCAAGAGCTACGGGAACATTATCTGGAGGGGAAGCACAGCGTATTCGTTTGGCTACGCAAATTGGTTCTGGTTTGGTCGGTGTGGCGTATATTTTGGACGAGCCAAGTATTGGATTGCACCAAAGAGATAATGATAAGCTATTAGCTACCTTGAAGCATTTGAGAGATTTAGGAAACTCTTTAATTGTGGTAGAGCATGATGAAGATACGATGTTAGAAGCAGATTGCATTGTAGATATTGGTCCAGGTGCAGGAGAGCATGGGGGACAAGTTGTAGCAGTAGGAACAGCAGAGGAGTTGATGAAAAACAAAGATTCCATTACAGGAGCATATTTGAGTGGGAGAAAAAGAATTCCAATTCCAGAAAAAAGAGAAAAGCCAACGGGATATTTGAAGGTGGTAGGTGCCAGAGAAAACAACCTGAAAAATATAGACGTGAAGTTTCCTTTGGGAATTATGACTTGTGTAACTGGAGTTTCAGGCTCTGGAAAGAGTTCCCTTGTCAATGAAATTTTGTATAAGACATTGGCAAAAGAATTGAATCACGCACGTACCATTCCAGGAAAACATAGAAGAGTTGAGGGATTGGAACAAGTAGATAAAGTAATAGACATTGATCAATCACCGATTGGAAGAACTCCTCGGTCAAATCCAGCCACGTATACTGGGGTATTTGATTTGATTCGAGATTTGTTTGCAGCTACTCCTGATGCAAAGGCAAGAGGCTATAAAAAAGGAAGATTTAGCTTTAATGTGAAAGGTGGAAGGTGTGAAGCATGTAGTGGAGATGGGATTCTCAAGATAGAAATGCACTTTTTACCAGATGTTTATGTGCCTTGTGAAGTTTGTGGTGGAAAACGATACAATCGAGAAACATTAGAGGTGAAGTATAAAGGCAAGACCATTTATGACGTGTTGAATATGACGGTGGAAGAGGCGTTAGAATTTTTTGCTCATGTACCAAGTATTCGCCGAAAAATGGAAACATTAAATGATGTTGGGCTTTCTTATCTTCGTTTGGGACAGCCATCTACAACACTTTCTGGAGGAGAAGCACAGAGGATTAAATTGGCAACAGAGTTGAGCCGAAGAAGTACAGGAAAAACAGTGTATATATTGGATGAGCCTACAACGGGGCTTCATTTTGCAGATGTACACAAGCTGACAGAGATTTTAAGAAGACTATCTGGAGATGGCAATACAGTCATTGTGATTGAACACAATCTAGATGTGATTAAAACGGCAGATTACATTATTGATATTGGTCCAGAAGGTGGAGATAAGGGAGGAACAGTTGTAGCTTACGGAACACCAGAAGAGGTTGCAGTAAATCCAAATTCTCATACAGGCAGATATATTGATACAATCTTAAAGAAAAATTAAAAAAGAACAAAAGGTCTTTCCAATTTTGGAAAATTTTATTATACTATTGAAAGGTGTTTGAGGTACAAAAGAGGGTAGAATGAGATAATAAGGGTTGGAAGGAGTAAGTATATGTCCGTAGATATAGGGATAGATTTAGGAACTGCAAGTGTTCTTGTATATGTGAAAGGCAAGGGAGTTGTTTTAAAAGAACCCTCTGTTGTAGCCTTTGACAGAGATACGAATGCAATTAAGGCGATTGGAGAGGAGGCACGTCTTATGCTAGGGCGTACTCCAGGGAATATAGTAGCAGTTCGACCATTGCGTCAAGGAGTGATTTCCGATTATACAGTTACAGAAAAGATGATTAAGTACTTTGTACAGAAGTCGTTAGGACGACGTTTGTTTAAAAAGCCTAGGATTAGTATTTGTGTACCAAGTGGAGTGACAGAGGTGGAAAAGAAAGCGGTAGAAGAAGCCACATATGCTGCAGGAGCAAGAGAGGTACATTTGATTGAAGAACCTGTAGCGGCTGCCATTGGTGCTGGCATTGATATTGCAAAACCTTGTGGAAACATGATTGTAGATATTGGAGGAGGTACGGCAGATGTAGCTGTGATTTCTTTAGGCGGCACTGTTGTGAATGCTTCGATTAAGGTGGCAGGCGATGACTTTGATGAAGCGATTGTGCGATATATGCGTAAGAAACACAATTTATTAATCGGAGAACGTACAGCAGAAGATATCAAGATTAAGATAGGAACCACATATCCACTGGCGGAGGAAGAGATGATGGAGGTACGTGGTAGAAATCTTGTGACAGGACTTCCAAAGACGGTTACCGTTACCTCTTCTGAAACAGAAGAAGCCTTACGAGAGGCTACAGGTCAGATTGTGGAGGCAGTTATTTCCGTATTAGAACAGACGCCACCTGAATTATCAGCAGATATTTTAGATAGGGGTATTGTATTAACTGGAGGAGGCGCATTACTAAGAGGTTTGGAAGAGTTGATAGAAGAGAGAACAGGGATTCATACAATGACTGCAGAGGATCCAATGAAGGTCGTTGCAATTGGTACTGGCCAGTTTGTAGAGTTTATGAGTGGAAGAAAGGATTTCTAGACGCAGTATTATAGAGAGCAGACTGTTTTGATAACGAAAGAGATTTTGGAATCAAAGGAGTCTGTCTTTCCATTTTTATAGAAGAAAGAGGCAGGAAGAAGTGGAAGTTGTAACAGGATACGTAGGACATATTGTATTTAGAAATGAGGAGAATGGATATACGGTATTTCAGTTAGAAAGTGAAGATGGAGAGGTTACCTGTGTAGGGAATTTTCATTACATATCTGAAGGGGAGTGCCTAGAGGTACAAGGAGGGTATGTGACACATAGTATCTATGGGACACAGTTTAAAGTAAATACCCATCAAGTGAAAGAGCCAGAAGACTTGATTTCCATAGAAAAGTATTTAGGTTCAGGAGCAATCAAAGGTGTGGGTGCAGCCTTAGCAGGACGTATCGTAAAGAAGTTTCGAGAGGAGACTTTTCGTATCATAGAGGAAGAGCCAGAAAGACTGGCAGAAATTCAGGGTATTAGTGAGAGAAAAGCAAGAGAAATTGCACAGCAAGTAGAAGAAAAGAAAGATATGCGAAAGGCCATGATTTATTTGCAAAAATATGGAATTTCTACTACGCTTGCTGCAAAGATTTATCAGTATTATGGCTCAAAAATTTATCAAATTCTAGAAGAAAATCCTTATCAATTGGCAGATCATATAGAAGGAGTTGGTTTTAAAACGGCCGATGAAATAGCCTCTAAAGTTGGAATTCATACCGATTCTGATTTCCGAATAAGAAGTGGTATTTTCTATGTTCTTTCCCAAATGACATCAGAGGGACATGTATATTTGCCACAAGATGTATTGGCAGAGAGAGCTACCCAGCTA
>JAHLFA010000089.1 GCA_018883985.1 Candidatus Ruminococcus intestinipullorum
TATCTGTACAGTCACTTGAGAAAAGGAGGTACAACTGATGAAGATAAATACAAAAACACCTAAAAATCAGTTGGCTTTCAAGGGTGGTTCCTACTCTTTGGCTGTCACTGTAGTTGTGTTGGCAATCTTAATTGTTGTAAATATTTTTGTGTCTGCATTACCAACAGCACTCACAAAATATGATATCAGTTCCAGCCAGCTGTATTCTATTACAAGTAATACAAAAGTTGTTGTGAATAATCTCCAACAGGATGTAACAATCTACTGGGTTGTGCAGGCAGATCAGGAAGATGATATTATTGAAAATTTGCTTGGAAAGTATGAAAGTCTTTCAAATCATATTGACGTAGTAAAAAAGAATCCTGACGTATTTCCTACATTTACAGAACAATATACATCTGAAACAGTTCCGAATAACAGTTTAATTGTAGAATCAGGAGAACGCAGCCGTTATATTAGTTATGACGATATTTATTTGTCTGAAGGAGATGTGTATTCTTATACATACACCACTTCATTTGATGGAGAAGGAGCCATCACTTCTGCGATTGATTATGTGGTGACTGAAGATTTGCCACAATTATATGTACTGGAGGGTCATGGAGAAACGGAACTTCCTTCCACATTTTCAGATTCTATTGAAAAGGAAAATATAGAAGTCAATACATTATCTTTATTGACTGCGAAAGAAGTACCAGAAGAAGCGGATGCAGTACTTATTTACAATCCACAAAGTGATATTTCAGAAGAAGAGGCAAAAATACTTAGTGAATATGCTAAGGATGGTGGAAAGCTATTTGTTATGGCAGGGCCAGTAAAGGATGGCGAACTGACCAATTTAAACAGTATTTTGAGTGATTATAATATTTCAGTAACAGAAGGTATTGTTGTGGAGGGGGATAGCAATTATTACGCTTTTGGTTATCCATATGTGTTAATGCCCCAAATGGCAAGCTCTGAAATTACGGATGCTTTAATTGAGGAGAATTATTATGCAATTATGCCCCTTTCACAGGGATTGCAGGTAGGTGATACTAGCACAGGAACCGTTACACAATTGTTGACTACATCTTATGATGCATTTAGTAAAATTGCAGGATTTGAATTGGAAACCTATGAAAAGGAAGATGGTGATATTGCTGGTCCATTTACGTTAGGTGTTTCTATTGAAACAAGTGGGTCGGGAGAGATTATTTGGTTTTCAGCAGCTGATTTCCTAAATGATATGTACAATGCATATTCTTCTGGAGCAAATGTAGATTTAGCAATGAATGCTTTATCTTCTCTTATAGGAGAGCGTGAAGCAATTGCAATTCGCAGTAAGAGTCTGAATTATAATTACCTAACAATCACAGATTCCACATCATCTACTTTGAAAGCATTGATGATTGGTGTGTTTCCGCTGACTTATCTTGGAATTGGTATTTATATTATCATGAGAAAGAGAGGGAAACAAAATGAAGAAATCTAAAAGACTAATTGCCTTAGTTGTCTTTTTGATTGTTGTATGTATTGCAACATTTGTTCTGAAAAAGTATGAAGCAAAACAGGAAGAAATTCAAAACAGTGATGCCGTTATTTTGGAAATTGATGCAGATTCTGTAGAATCGATTTCATGGGAATTTTCAGAGGAGGGGCTTGGTTTCCATAAAGGGGAGGACGGCTGGCTTTATGAGCAAGATGAAGCATTTCCTGTAAATGAAGAGACGGTTGCAGATATTTTATCTCATTTCGAGTCATTTGGTGTTAGTTTCATCATTGAAAATGTAGAAGACTATGGGCAGTATGATTTAGATGACCCAGAAGGTGTTATTACTTTAACTACAACTAAGCAAAGTTATGAATTGAAACTTGGTGATTATAGTAAGATGGATGAACAGCGTTATATAGATATTGGAGATGGAAATGTATATCTTGTGAGTGAAGACCCAGAAGAGTATATGCAGACGGAATTGTCTAGTATGATTTTGCATGATGAAATTCCTGACTTTGAACAGGTGGTAGATATTCGGTATGATGGAACTGAAACCTATACAATTACTTACGAGGAGGAAAATACAAATAGTTATAGTGAAGAAGATACCTATTTTACTGAGAAAAATGGAGAAATGGTACCACTTGATACAGATGCAGTAACGAATTATTTGAATACGATAGAATCGTTAAGTCTTGTTAATTATGCAACATATAATGCTAAAGAAGAATTAGAAAGTTATGGGTTAGATGAGCCTGAGTTTTCAGTAACAGTGAATTATATGTATACAGATGGAGCTAAAGGCAGCAAAAGAGGCAGAAGCGAAAGGAGAGGAGGATATCCCTGAAGTAACAAAATATGTACGTGTTGGAGATTCACAAATTGTGTATGAATTGGAGGATTCTTCTTATGAAATATTAGCTGCTAATTCATATGATGATTTAAGACATAAAGAAGTTTTCTGGGCAGATTCAGATACGATAACACAGATTGATGTTACTCTTGAAGGGGAGGAACATGTATTTACATCTGAGGAGGATGATATTTCTGAAGTGAGGACTGCATTGAAAACGTTGATGGCTGACAGCTTTACAGACGAGGAGGCAGAACAAAAAGAGGAAATCAGCCTTGTCATACATTTGGATAATGAAGATTTCCCACAAGTGAAGATTCAGTTGTATCGTTATGATGGTTCTCTGTGTCTGGCAGTTGTGGATGGAGAAAGTGTTTGTTTTGTAGAACGTTCTTCTGTAATGGAACTAGTAGAAGCAGTTCAGGAAATTGTTTTAAATTAAATAACTATAATAGGAAAGGGAACGTAAGTTGCGTTCCCTGATTTTAATATTCAAACTATACATCTTTTCGTAATTCCACATAAAATGAATTGATGCTATTTTGACTTTCTGCCCAGATTTTTCCTTTGTGCTGAAGAATAATGTTTTCTGCTATGGATAATCCTAGCCCAAAACCACCACTGCGACTTCTTGCCTTGTCTATTCTGTAAAATCTTTGGAATATGCTTTTTAATTCGGCTTGAGGAATTGGTGTTCCTGAATTTGATACTTTTATACAGCATTTTTTCCTATCAGTATTATATAACACAATACGAGTTGTGCTGTTTGGGGAAGAATATTTCTGTGCATTATCTAATAAAATATCAATTACTTGTCGAAGTCCATCTTCATTTCCATGTACCGTGATATTGGGTTCTGAAAAGCTTTCCAGCTTTAATCCGTTATCTATAAAAATACCCTCAAAAGAAATTGCTGCATCTATAACTAATTTGCTTAAGTCTAAAGGTTTCATAGAAACTGCAAGCACTTGATTGTCTGATTTGGCTAATATCAGAAGCTTTTCTATAAGTTGCCTCATTTGTTCGGACATTAGAGAAATGCTATGTAAGAAATTATAGCGTTCATTTTCTTTAAAATCTGGACTTTGGAGTAACTCTGTATTTGTCATGATTATGGTAAGAGGAGTTTTCAGTTCATGGGATGCATCTGCTACAAATTGTTTTTGTTGCTGCCATGCTTTTGCAACAGGTTTGACTGCCCATTTTGCTAGAAGAATACTGATTCCAAGAAACGCAAAAAAACTGATAAATCCAATAATGGCACATGATTGCAGCAGATTATTTAAAGTACTTTTTTCACTAGACATATCAGAAAAAACTAGCACAGTACCCATGGGCATTTTAACTCGAAAATAACGTAAATCATGGTCTTCAATAATACCAATCTCATGTTTATTTTGAAAAGACTCGTTAATTAGATCATTCAAAAAAACTTGATCTGATAAATCATAATACCCACCGTCTGCAGAAATAAGTTCTCTATCCATTCCAAGGTGTAAAGTAAAGAACGGAAGTTTTAATTCAGAGCCTGGATTTTTTGGATGCCCAACTTGAAAAGGATTTGCTGCGATAGCTTTCATCATACTTATACTTTCGGTTTCCAAATTTCGTTTTGTAAAATTGTAAACCAAACTGAAAATTATAATGAGCATCATGGTTACGATTGTCATGTTAATTACAATAAATTTCATTTGGAGTTTCTTAATCATGGCTGATTCACCTCCATAATATATCCAAGTCGGCGAATTGCTTCAATTCGTACATTTGAACCAATGTGTTTTAATTTTTTTCTCAGCAATCCAACATACACTTCTACATGATTTTCGACAGCATTGGAATTGAATCCCCATACACGACAGAGAATCATTTCTTTTGGGTGGATTTGTTTCGGTGAAGACATTAGATAACGCATGACATCAAATTCCTTTGAGGATAAACGTACATTGTTTACACCACAGGAAAGCGTAGAATTTGATAAATTCAATGTGGTATCTCCAACGGTTAATTCATTCACCTGTTCTCCTTGTCTTCGTAAAAGAGCATGGATACATGCAAGGAGTTTTCTGCTGTCAAAGGGCTTGGTCAAATAGTAGTCAGCTCCCACATTTAATCCCTCGATTTCATCTTCTAGGTCTGATTTTGCGGTTAGCATTAAAATCGGTGTTCCTAGATGTTTTGCACGAACCTTTCGTGTGACTTCATATCCATTCATTTTTGGCATCATAATGTCTAAAATCAAAAGGTCATAAATTCCTGTTTCTGCAAATGTAACACCATCTTCCCCGTTATAAACACATTCAACCTCAAACCCTTTTTTCTCAAGTAGTGATTTAAGAGAATCGGCGAGTAACACTTCATCTTCTATAATTAATATTTTCATGAGCAATTTCCTCCTTAATATAAATTGCATCGTAACATAATAATATGTATAAAAAATGAAATAAAGCTGAAAATTCTTCAAAAGGGGACGTAGTGAAATTCAATTTTACTACGTCCCCT
>JAHLFA010000090.1 GCA_018883985.1 Candidatus Ruminococcus intestinipullorum
AGACATTCTAAAATCCGGAGCCTTAAAGCTGACGCCCAGCAATCTAAAGAAACCAAAAGATTTGCATAGAGGCATCAACCAATTTGGAAAACATGCATTGATTTCAGAAACAGATTCTTACAAACCTGTTGTCTGGCTGACTAATTCTGCTTCTTCGCAGCAACATGGTCTGGAATTGCCAATGCCATCCATACCGCCAGAATATGACAAAAAACGTATTCGTTTTGTTCTTGAGAAGAAACCGGATTATCAATGGTGGCACACATGGTCTGACCAAAACCGTATGGATAAATCCTATAAGAAAAGACTCACAACCGGAATGAACTACGCTTCATGGTATATCTGTGAACATGAAATCCCACTATCGGACGTTCTGTATGTAGAAGATTTGAAAACCGGGGAAATTTATTTAGACAACCGCACAGAGACAGAATAACACAGATTCCCCGGTCAATCGACCGGGGAATCTCTATAAAATACACGAAACAAAGCACCGCACTCTGTATCAACTTTTCTGTGTTATAAATTGTGTTATGAACACATCCGACCGGATTAAATCCATTGCCAGTGTAGGAATAAAATCTTTACATCTTGTTGCCGTGGCAGATGAATAGGATTTTAATCATTGTATTTTCCCTCCTGAAATGCCTCGTTTTGCCCTATTTTACGCACTTTTTTGAATTTCTTCAAGAGTTACAGTTTTCCGAAAACTGTAGTGGAAGTGGCAAAATACGACAATTTGAGAACAAGTGTAGTAGTCTCTAGTAGTCAATTGGTAGTCTGTTTAGGGGGTACAGACTACCGGGGTTTTTGAACCTTTTAACGATAGAAAATGTAGGGGTGTGCATTTTGCAATTACTCCTCTTCATCTCCCCCATTCGTTCTTTCATCCAATTCTTCATCTTCATATGAGGCGAGTGGATCAATGTGCTCCCACCGTGGGAATGTAGTAGATTTCTGTATCATTTCAGCAGTCTTCACACTCTCCGCTAATATCTTCAATGCAACAAAGCTTTGAGTTAAGGCTTTAGTCGATAACAAACTATCCGACATTACCTTCGAAGCTGCAAAACCTTGAGTTAAAGCTTTAGTCGATGCCAAACTATCCAACATTGTTTTTGATGCTGAAAAACTTTCAGCCATCGCATTCATACTCCTTACCATTTCTGACTGTACTAGTCCCAAGTTCATATTTGCATATGTTTTTCCAACAGCTTTCAAAGTATCTGCCATTCTACTTTTATAAACTGCTGTCATTGGTTTTACAATTTCTTGAATCTTGGCATTAAAACCTATTACAACATCTCTAAATGATTGAGATTCTACAATATTATTCACTAAATCTCTAGCCATTGTAACAAAACTTCCTAATATATCTACAATACCGTATTCGGTAAAATTCTCTTCTCTAATACCTTCAATAGCATTTGACAAATCTCTATTAACTCTGTTTATTTTTTTATTAATCGATGTAAATTCTTCAAATAAAATTGTTTTTTGATGAGCAACTTTTGAATCACCACAAAACAAAAAAACATAAAGGGGCATCCTCGCATGGCAAGTATAACACAAAATATGAGATATCGTCTATCCCTGATCCGCTTCGCTGAAAAATATGGCGTTTCTAAAGCTGCAATGAAATATAAGACTAACCGTCAGTATATTTATCGTTGGAAACGTCGCTATGACGGTACGATCGAATCCCTGCGTGACCGTTCTCGCCGTCCTCATCACCACCCCAATCAGCATACACCGGAAGAAATCAAACTCATCCAGGATATGCGCAGACGCAATCCTCATGCCGGATTGGTCGTCTTTTGGGTAAAACTCATGCAGCGTGGGTATAAACGTTCCATTCCCGGTTTGTATCGTTTCCTGAAGAAACAGGGTATCATGGCTCAGAAACTTCCCAACCCCAAATATATCCCAAAGCCTTACGAGCAAATGAAATATCCCGGCCAGCGTATCCAGATCGATGTAAAATTCGTTCCTGCGTCCTGCCTTGTCAATGAAGCAAAAGGGAAGAGATTCTACCAATATACTGCGATTGATGAGTATTCCCACTGGCGTTTTGTGAAAGCTTTTGAAGAACACAGTACTTATTCTTCCGCTCAATTCCTGGAACATCTCATTCAGCACTTCCCTGTGCCAATTGAATGCGTCCAGACAGATAACGGCATGGAATTTACCAAGCGTTTTTCAACTGCCGGCAAGGAAACGCTTACTTTGTTTCAACGTAAGTTACAGGAACATGGCATCCGTCATAAGCTGATCCGTCCCTTTACACCACGCCATAACGGAAAGGTAGAACGTAGTCACCGAAAGGACAACGAACGCTTTTATGCATCCCATACCTTTTATTCTTTCCAGGACTTCTCCAGACAGCTTCAGCTCTATAACCGAAGGGAATACAATCAGTTCCCTATGAGACCATTGGGGTGGAAATCACCGCAGACTATCCTAAAGGAATTTATTACCTGGGGTGTAACATATATTTGACAAACCTACATTCAATTTAGTCAATTTATAAGATTACGACTAAATTAACTTGTAAATGACATAATTAAAAAATATTTGCTTCTTCATAAAATACAACCCTGACAAAGAATCTCAAAACATCACCTAATGTGATATTCTTCTTAAATCATCAAAATATATCATAATCAAACCCGACCCCAATATAAGTACAAAAATCGTCATAGCCAAAAAAGCTAGAACAACTAACCTTATAATTGTATTCCTCTCATCCTTAGGATTCTTTTTCTTTCGAATAAAATAAAAAGGTAACATTAATATTAGTAATATAATTGTCCCCACTAAAATGATAGGAAAAAATGTGTTTATTAAATTTATCATCTTTATATCCTTTCGCTTAGGCACAAAACGTTATGAAAATATTTTTTCTGAGCTTATTTTTCTTTATAATTCTTCTTATAAGGGACTCGGTATACTACAAATCACGGGGAGGTGAGTGGGCTGTCCGGCTTACTATAACGTTTTAGAAAATGATTGTACGATTATCCTTGCTCATCCCAAATATATTAAGACTGTCCGTGGAAAAAACTTCCAAGAAAGATACCAAATGGATTGCTGACCTGCTTTCAATCAAGCGAAAAGAATCGTTTGCAGAACTGTCTCACGGTTTCCAATATCCAGTTGGGAAACGTTGTTTCGAACACCTTCGGCAAATCTGCTCAGACGATACAGGATAAACTTTTGGAAAATCTCACAGATACAAGAATTCAATTCTTTAATTGAAAAATTAGTTGATTTTTCTCAATATTTCTTGTATAATCCTAGTGATGTAAGTTTTTGTATGTTAATATTTAAGCACAACCCTCAGGATTTTCGGCACCTGGGGGTTGTGTGTTTTTGGAAATGTCTATAAACCTAATGAAACAGCCCCTTATTTACTCTTATATTTGCCTTATTATTATAATATTTTTAAAAATATAAAATCAACTGCTAGTATATTTTGGTAAAACTCATGTAATGAGGCTATAAACACAGGACTATAAATAATCCCTCGTGAGACCTTTGATCTGAAAATCACCCTAGACTATCCTAAATGAATTTATCCAGTATGGTGTAACATATATTTTACAAACCTACATTATTTATTTTTTCTAAAATTTCATATTCTAAATTATTTCTAATTTGCTCAAAATCTAATACCTTAATAGTTAATGCTCTTTCACCTGCCCCTGAATAAATACTATCCAAAAGTTCTTGATTTCCACATATATCATTAATATTATTTTGGCGAATTGAAATTGAATAATCATCTATTATCACAAAAGCTTTTACCGGATTAATTTGCATCGCATCAATGATTCCATTGTCTGCAGTCCCAAAATAGGAAAGCATTACTTGCTCTGTCTTCCCCATATTATCACTTAACATAATCTGTTCTACAAGCCTAATATGATAGATATCCCATGCAACATTTAAAATATTTTTTATCACATCAGCATTACTTTTTATTTTTTTAAACACTTTATGAATTTGATTATCATCCATTATATATAAAGATAATATAACAATTTCTGCTTCTAAATAACACTTCAAATCATATAAGCAATATTTTATAAACGTTTCAACTTTTTTACTTTTTTCTGAGCTATCGTAGTTTTTTATTAGATATGCTTTCATAATACAACAACATATGATATTAAATTGTTCTAATTTTTTATTTTTTTCATTAAATGTCATATCATATATTTGTTTCATTCTCATATAAGCATTTTCTTCTAAATAAATATCGCCCATATTTCTATCAATTATTGAAATATTTTCTAACTTCACAAAAGATGTTATCATTTCTGAAAGTATACGCAAATCAATCTTAGTTTGCATTCTCTCCATCAGAGCTATTGTTATCCCGATTTGAAATCCTGTATTTTTTAAATAGCTAAGATAATTCAAAAATTCATTTTCATCAATGTTCATTTTACGCCCTACCATTATTTTATTTAAATATGTAAGAATATTTAAGTCGAAATCTATTGTTTTTCCAACACGAATAAAATTTCTTGCTAAAAGATGTCTAGAATCCAAAATCCATGTTTTCGTGTAATCGCCTATACCAAATATCCCATATTTTCCTATCTTTTTATTTTTTGTAATATCATCGAAATTTGAACATTTTTCATCAAATAAAAATATTTTACAATCATTTAATATAGTGCTATAT
>JAHLFA010000091.1 GCA_018883985.1 Candidatus Ruminococcus intestinipullorum
CAATATTATAAACTTCCTGTTGATTTTGAAACCTCATTTCCATCTTCGTTGGATGAACATTTACATCAATCTTCTCTCCATCCACCCAAAAATTTAACACTACAAATGGAAACTTATGCTGCATCAAAAACTCTTTATACGCATCTTCTATTGCTCGTGAAAGCATCGCATTTTTCACATATCTTCCATTTACAAAATAACTTTCATAATTTCTATTTCCACGAGTAATTTCTGGTTTTCCTAAAAACCCCTTCATTTGCAAGCCATCTTTTTCATAGTCAATTTCTAACAAGTTTGCAACAACTTCTCTTCCATACAGTTGATAAATTACATCCTTTAAATTGCCATTTCCTGAAGTTCTTAATTTTTCCTGCCCATTATTGATAAATCGAATCGCAATCTCTGGATGAGAAAGTGCTAATCTTATTAATAACTCCTGTACATGACCAGCCTCTGTTGAGGGTGTCTTTAAAAATTTACGCCGTGCTGGAACGTTATAAAACAATTGACGAATCATAAAGGTTGTACCTGTAGGGGCTGCCACATCTTCTAAACTATTCTCTACTCCCCCATCTATCAAATAACGACTTCCAACTACCTCTTGTGCTGCCTTTGTAATTAATTCTGTATGAGTTACTGCTGCAATACTTGATAATGCTTCTCCACGAAATCCTAAAGAAGAAATATTTGTTAAATCCTCCACTTTACGAATTTTACTTGTGGAATGTCGTAAAAATGCATTTCGCACATCCTCCCGTTCAATTCCTGTTCCATTGTCTGTTACACGAATCAATGACACACCACCATCTTGAATTTCTACCGTAATAGAAGAAGCTTTTGCATCAATAGAATTTTCTACTAATTCTTTTATAATGGATGCTGGACGTTCTATTACTTCTCCAGCAGCAATCTGGTCGATTGTAATTTGATCTAAAACTTGAATATGTGGCATACACCTGCTCCTTTACTCTACAAGAAGGCCAGATTCCTTTTGCCTATCCAAAAGGTACCTGACCCCAAATTTTACCATCTATTTTTCAATTTATTTTGAAGTCGATATATCGTATTCAATGCATCAATTGGGGTAAGATTTCCTACATCCAAATTTTTAAGTTCTTCGATAACATCTCCATCTTTCACTGTATCAAATAACGACATTTGTGCCATATCTACTTCATCATATTTCTTAGATTTTACTTTCTTCTTTTGTTCCTTTTCTTTAGAAGCAATTTCACTTACCCGACTTGTAATATGTTCATCACTTAATTCTTCTGCAATTTCTTTTGCACGTTGAATGACCAATTCAGGTACACCAGCTAAATTAGCCACCTGAATTCCATAACTTTTATCGGCTCCACCTTGAACAATCTTTCTAAGAAATACAATCTCATCCCCTTTTTCTTTCACAGCAATACAATAATTATTGACATTATGTATCTGTCCCTCTAGTTGAGTCAACTCGTGATAATGGGTTGCAAATAATGTTTTTGCACCCAATAATTTCGTATCACTAATATACTCCACCACAGCCCATGCAATGGACAATCCATCAAATGTACTTGTTCCTCTTCCAATCTCATCCAAAATCAAAAGACTCTTTGAAGTAGCATTTCTTAAAATATTTGCGACTTCTGTCATTTCTACCATGAACGTACTTTGACCTGATGCCAAATCATCAGAAGCTCCAACTCTTGTAAAAATACGGTCTACTAACCCAATATTTGCACTGCCTGCTGGTACAAATGAACCTATCTGTGCCATAAGTACAATCAAAGCTACCTGCCGCATATAAGTTGACTTTCCAGCCATATTAGGACCCGTAATAATAGAAATCCTATGTTTTTTATCGTCCAAATACGTGTCGTTGGAAATAAACATGGAATGTGGAATCATCTCTTCTACAACTGGGTGCCGTCCTTCTTTAATATCAATGACTCCATTTTCATTAATTTTAGGGCGAACGTACTGATTACGCTCTGCTACAAATGCCAATGAAGCTAGTACATCTAAGTGACCTATCGCCTTGGCTGTTCCCTGAATTCGCTCTACTTCTGCTGCAATACGATTTCTTATATCGCAATATAGTTCATACTCCAATGCGTATAACTTATCTTCTGCTCCCAAAATCAAATCTTCTAACTCTTTCAATTCTGGAATAATATATCGCTCTGCATTTGCCAATGTCTGTTTTCTTGTATAATACTCAGGAACAAGCTGCTTGAAAGAATTTGTAACTTCTAAATAATACCCAAATACTTTGTTATATTTAATCTTTAAATTCTTAATTCCTGTTTTCTCTCGTTCTTGTGCTTCTAGTTTTGCCAGCCAATCTTTCCCTTCTGATTTTGCTCTCCGAAGTGTATCCACTTCCTCATTATAGCCATCTCGAATAATTCCCCCTTCTTTCATTGTCAGAGGAGGTTCTTCTTGAATGGAAGAGCGAATTAATGCTGTAATATCCTCCAGTGTATCCAACTTCATCTTGTAAGATTGAAGCAAATCCGATTGAAACTCCTCCATTACATATCGAATATGAGGCAACATCTCTAAAGAATTTCCAAATGCTGTTAAATCTCTAGGATTTGCCGATCCGTACGTAATCTTTGTAAGCAAGCGTTCCAAATCATATATAGGGGAAAGATATTCACGAATTTCTTCTCTGGAAATTGCATTCTTATTCAATTCCTCAATTGCATCCAAACGCTCAATAATCCCTTGTTTCTCGATAAGAGGCTGCTCAATATACTTTCGTAATGTTCTTGCTCCCATTGCTGTCTTTGTCTTATCTAATACCCAAAGAAGAGAGCCTCTCTTTTGCTTTTCTCGAAGCGTTTCACAAAGTTCTAGATTTCTCCTAGTGGAACTATCTAACATCATATAACGTCCTGTTGTATAAGGAGTAAGATGTGTTAAATGTGCCAATGTATTTTTCTGTGTTTCCAGTAAATATTGTAATAAAGCTCCTGCACTAATAATACCGCAATCATAGTCCCCAAGACCTAAACCAGCAAACGATGACACCTGAAAATGATCCAACAACTTCTGCTTGCAAATTGCATCATCAAAATACCATGAGTCCAAAGAATAAATGGTAATCCCAAGTCTTCCTTTCAAATCTTCTAGGTCCATTCCACTCATGTAGTAAGACTCATTGCAGATAATTTCTGATGGCATAAAGCGATAAATCTCATCCAAAAGTTTCATACTATCTGGAATCTCTGTCACAAAATAATCCCCTGTGGAAACATCTGCAATCGATACTCCATAACGGTCAGCAATGTATACAATACACATA
>JAHLFA010000092.1 GCA_018883985.1 Candidatus Ruminococcus intestinipullorum
GGGTCTCGTGGGCTCGGAGATGTGTATAAGAGACAGGTCTTGTAAATATAACTGGTGCATCTGACTTACAATTAAAACCGTGAACAAGTCGTGATGAACATAATGTACCAAATGCCATTGTACTTGCTAAAACTGCATTTCCACCATCATATCTATATCCAATCAAAAATGCAATCATCGTTGTAACACCAATTGAAAGCCCTTCTGTTCCTACCTTAACCAAGAAATCCTTTGTCAAAATAGATTCATTCATTGGTCTTGGTTTTTCCTTCATAACTTCTTCTGTATGTGGTTCTAATCCAAGAGAAATTGCAGGTAAACTATCTGTCAATAAGTTAATAAATAATAGATGTACTGGAGCAAATGGAACTGGAAGTCCAGCAACGGATGCATAAAGTACAGCTAAAATCGCACCAAAATTTCCTGATAATAAGAATTGAATTGCATTTTTTATATTACGATATACATTTCTTCCATTTTCTACTGCTTTTACAATTGTCGCAAAATTATCGTCTGTCAGTACCATAGATGCTGCATCTTTGGCAACCTCACTTCCAGTAATTCCCATTGCAACTCCAATATTTGCCTGTTTTAGTGCTGGTGCATCATTAACACCATCTCCTGTCATAGCTACAATGTTTCCTTTTTCTTGCCATGCTCGAACAATTCTAATTTTATGTTCTGGAGATACACGTGCATACACTGAAATTTTTTCCACAAAGTTTCTTAATTCTTCATCTGACATAGATTCAATCACTGCACCTTCACATGCTTCAGATTCATCCTGTAGAATACCAATTCGCTTGGCAATTGCAGCTGCTGTCACCTTATGATCTCCTGTAATCATAATCGGACGAATTCCTGCTCTCTTACACTCCTCTACGGCTGCTTTGGATTCTTCACGAGGTGGATCCATCATAGCTACTAATCCTAAGAATGTTAAATCTTGCTCATGGTCCAAAGTGAGTTCTACATCTTCCCCAACTTCTTTATAAGCAAAACCTAAAACACGAAGTCCACTCTTAGAAAATTCTTGATTCTGTGCTTCAATTTTTTCTTTGTCATCTGCTGTAATTTCTCGAATTGTATTTCCTATTTGAATATATTTCATACGATTTAATAAAACATCAACAGCACCTTTTACTACCATAATGCAGGAATCATCCATCTTATGCTTGGTAGACATCATTTTTCTATCACTATCAAAAGGATTTTCGCTCTTTCTTTGATATTTTGTTCTAATTTCCTGAATATCTAGTCCAAGCTTACTTCCTAAATTAATCAATGCAGTTTCTGTTGGATCTCCTATCTCAACACCATCTATATTTGTTGCATCATTACAAAGAATACTGTATAACAACATCTTATACTGTTCTGGAGCATCCACATTTATTTGTTCTGCTGGAATCACTTCTTCATTTACATAATACTGCTCTACTGTCATCTTATTTTGTGTTAGAGTTCCAGTTTTATCAGAACAGATAATAGAAACACTTCCCAAACCTTCAACTGCTTGAAGCTTTCGAATAATTGCATGTTCTTTGGCCATTTTTTGTGTACCAAACGATAATACAATCGTAACGATAGAACTTAATGCTTCAGGAATTGCTGCAACAGCAAGTGCCACTGCAAATAAGAATGCATCGCCTATGTTTCCGTCACGAATAACATTAATTCCAAATAAAATTCCACAAAATACTAAAATTATGATTGATAACTTTTGCCCAAATTGATCCAAGTTCATCTGAAGTGGAGTCTTTTTCTCAGATGTTGTTTTCAAGAGACTTGCAATTTTTCCAACCTCTGTTTCCATTCCAATTCCTGTAACAAGAAAAGAACCACGTCCATAGGTAACAAAACTTCCTGAATATACCATATTCACACGATCTCCCAATGGAACCTCCGAAGAAATTGGTGAAATTTCTTTTTCTACTCCAAGACTCTCTCCCGTTAATGCACTTTCATCAACTTTCAAGCTGGCACTTTCCAAAAGACGCCCATCTGCTGGGATATAATCTCCTGCATCTAGCATAACAATGTCTCCGACTGTAACTTCAGTTGAAGGAATAGGAACAATGTTTCCATCTCGTAATACTTTCGCTTCTGGACCTGAAAGCTTCTTTAGACTAGATAAAGATTGTTCTGCCTTAATCGTTTGAACCGTACCAAGAATTGCATTAATTGTTATTACTACTAAAATAACAATTGCACTTTCTGCATCTCCAAGAAAACCTGAAATAACTGCTGCAATAATTAAGATAATAACTAGAAAATCTTGAAACTGTTCTAGAAAAATTTGGAGAGTTGTCTTTTTTTGTCCCTCCATCAGTTCATTAGGACCATATTTTTCCTGATGAGCTTTGATTTCTTCTGCCGTCAAAGGTTCTTGTTTTCCATTGACTTCCTGCTTCACTTCTTCTACCGAGAGTTGATAGTAGTTTTTCATATCATATCCTCCATTCCTTTGTGCAATAAAAAAAGACTTTTATTGCACGTTATGTATGCAACAAAAGTCTCACCATTTAATCACGATACGGATGGACTGCCTCCATCGTACTGACGACATCGTGCACGCCAATAAGCGCTGGTTACTCCCTCTTATTAGATACTAACTATAAGCCCTTTTTTATCAATTGTCAATAGGAAACATTATATTCCAAGCTCTTCTTTTATTTTTCTTGCATCTGGTGTATTTGCAATTCCACCTTCTCCTGTTTCTTTTAATGAAACATGCATACTCTCACCTACTTCACGCATAGCATCAATGACTTGATCTGGGGAGATACGGCTAATAATTCCTGCAAGTGCCATATCTGCTGCCGTTAATGCATTCACTGCACCCACTACATTTCTCTTTACACAAGGAACTTCTACCAAACCTGCTACTGGATCGCAAACAAGCCCCAATAAATTTTTCAAAGCCATGGCTGCTGCATGTATAATCTGTTGTGCATTCCCACCTTGAATAGATACCAATGCACCTGCTGCCATAGCAGATGCTGTTCCGATTTCTGCTTGACATCCACCTGCTGCCCCAGCAATAAATGCTCTAGCGGCAATAACTTGTCCTATCCCAGCGGCCGTATAAAGAGCAGGAATAATTTCTTCTGATGTTACTCTTCCTTCTTCATATAATGGGATTAACACAGCTGGAAGTACACCACAAGCTCCTGCTGTAGGTGCTGCTACAATTCGCTTCATACACGCATTAGACTCTCCCATCTGCAAGGCTCTTTCCATAACCTTTGAAACAAAATCACCACACAAAGGCTTTTGTTTATTTCGATATTCTTCTATTTTTGCTCCCATAGTACCTACTAGACCACTTGCTGAAGTTTTTTGCGGCTCATATTTCTCTACCGCCTCTTTCATAGCTTCCCACATATGCTCCATCATCTCGAAAGAAGATTCCTTTGAAACCGAGCGTTCTGACATATCCTCTCGCAAAACAATTTCCCAAAAGGCAAGATTTGTTTCATTACATATTCGTACCATTTCTTCAAGTGAATGAAATGCCATTTTATTGCTCCTCCTCACCAATATAAGTTACTTTTTTAATTCCTTCTAACTGCTCTAAATTACAAATTGTTGCTTTATATACAGGTTGATCCGTTTCTATCACCATCACTGCATCTCCCCCTCTTTTATCTCTATATAGCTGAAGAGTTGCAATGTTTACGTGCTTTTGATAGAGCATAGAAGTCACTTCAGCAACTTGACCTGGGCTATCCTCATTTCGAATGATTAAGGTAGGACAGCTCCCTGTACAATTTACCACAATTCCGTCTATTTTATTTAATAAAATTCTTCCACCTCCAAGGGAAGAGGCTTGTACCTCTAAACTTCGTCCATCTTCACCTATGGCTTTTATCACAGCAGTATTTGGATGTGCTTCCTTAACTTGTATATTGGAAATATCAAATTGAAGTCCTTCTTGCTTTGCAATTTCAAAACTTTCAGGAATACGCATATCATCTGGTTGCATTCCCAATAATCCTGCAATAATTGCACGATCCGTTCCATGTCCTTTTCCTGTGGCTGCAAAGGAACCACATAAACCAATGGTAGCCTTGACTGGCTTACAGCCTAATAATTTCCTTGTAATAAATCCAATTCTAGTAGCCCCAGCCGTGTGGGAACTAGAAGGTCCTACCATAACTGGACCTAGAATATCAAATATATTCATCTTTTGTGTCCTCCACTTTTCTCATACTATTTCAGTATAACAAGTTTTTGAAAAAATATCCATTTTTCTCTGAAATTCATTGATTTGTGGAGAGTAAATTTGCAAAAGTTTCTCTAAATTTTCTTATTGCACTTTTGTCTTTTATATTTCCAAGCCCATAGGTATCGATGTATTCCTTAACAGCCTTTACATCTTTTGCTGAAAACTTCCAAACCTCATCTGCACGCTTATCTTCTTGCCAGGTACTAAGGATAATAGAACTACACTCTTCATCTTGATACCACTTAGAATCTGGATGTAACCCACCATTTTTTACTATTTCTTCTTGATTACTCTTTGATAATTGATTGAAATCAACTCCTACATTTAATCTATAATATTTCTCATTTATAAAACGTACATAAGTTTCATGTAAGTTTTCTACTACTTCCCCATCTTTTATAATATGAATGGTTACTGGTTGGATTGTTTCTTTCCCTTTTCCATCTGGTCCCATGTGATCTTGTACCTTAAAATTTAAGACCACATAGCCTGAATTGGTAAATGCCTGAAATTCTTCTGGGTAGAAATCGAGAATTTGAATTTCTTGTGTTAAATTTCCATCTTCTGTATCAGTTGCTTGTAATTTCCCTGTGGCAGCAGCATCTTTTAATAATGCATCTTCTGTAATTTTCCCTTGTGTTGCCTCTTCCAATGTAAAATAACGCTCTTCTGCTGAAATTAATGGAAATTCATTATACTTTATCTTTACATCGGCAATTGCCTGTGTAACATTGCCAACCCGATCTTCTACTTCATATGTAATTTTATGAATGACAGGGCTATCTTTTTTATCTAACTGTAAAAACCATGTATCTAGTGTATCCTCCTTAGACATTCCATCTGCCCAAGTTTTCGTTTCCCCTTCTTGTTTTGTTTCTCCTTCCAGTTTCCCATCAGCATACTGAATTTGAATAATCTTTAGTTTCTCTGTTACATCTTTATCCTCTCGATCCACTGCAGTCACATCCTGTAACAAATCTGCTCCTGTAACTATTTGTCCTTCATAATATTCCTTTTCTACTGTATGAATGACTGGAGCTTGATCCCAAACGGCATACAAGATTACTTTTCTAGGTGAAGAAGTAGACTCATTGGGAATAGATGCTTTATACAATGTTTCAAAAGAAACAATATTGTTCTTAGAATCCTCAAATTCCATAGTATCGGTAGTACTGTCTGCACGGGTACTCCATCCTACAAAAGTATGCTGCTTTTTCTCAAAATTTGTATACCCTTTATTCTTACGTATAGTATAGCCAGAGCTTACTATATCTCGATAGGTTATTACTTCTATCTTTTCATTTCCCTTTTCCTCTCCATTTCCAGCATATACAATCTGGAGTTGTTCATCCCAGATAGCAAACAAGTCAATTTTCCGATTGATAGAATCTGCTATGATAGATTTGGGCTGATATGTGGCTTTAGAACTACTCTTGTCTTCGCTCCATCCTTTAAAAATAATGTTCCCCCATTTAGGAATTCCTTCTGCTATGATAGCTTTTTCATACCAATATTTTGTTCCATTTGTGGGCAAATTAGAAACTTCTCCATTTGTGTTTTTATGGTAACAGATTTCATATTTTGTACTAATTACAATATCGGTGTCTTTTGTCTTGGCAGCAGTACTTTGGTAATCTCCTGGGCGAATACAAAAAGCATCTTTTGGTGTTAAGTAAAGTTTCCCGAACTCTTTACTTCCCTTTTCCCCATAAGTCACTTGAGCTATCTTTCTACCATTTGTATATTCAGATGGTGTGACTCTTGCTGCTAGAGATTGTGTTAATGCTTCAGGAATTTCTATATAACAGTTCTTTGATAAATAAACATCATTTGCACTATGAATCCAAGCATTTTGTTTCATTCGAAAGGTTTGTCCAACAAAAACTCCACTTCCTTGCCTTGCTGTGTTCTCTAAAATTCTTCCATTCTTTATTTCCAAAATTCCACTTTTTTGATAAATACCTCCTCCACAATCTGCTGTGTTTTGAGAGATATCTGTATTTTCTAAGACAACAGAACCAGAATCTATAAAGATTCCACCACCTTTATTTTTTTGTCCATATAAATCAGAGATAATATTTCCTGCTTGATTTCCAGAAATTTTTCCTTGTTTTACGTAAGTACTTCCATTTTCAATATTTATAATCCCATGTATTCCGTTTCGATATCCACTTTGTTCAATTGTTGCATCCACATTTCTATTGAAGAAACCTGCACTTATGGTATCTTTAACAAAAGATGCATAATGAGTGCATGTATATCCATCGTATTGTTCATTATAGGCATACACTTTAAAAGTATTTGCCTTATTTGTAGTATCCTGTTTAAAGGTTTCTCCAATATAGCACTGAATAAAACTATTATTTTTTACTGTAGCTTGTACACTCCCTCTATATCCCCCAGCTTCATGTCTTACTCCATCAATTCCTGCCTTACAATTACGAAAAGTATTACCAACAATCTCTGCATGAATCGCTTTTTCATAAATAGAATAATGAACAGCTGGTGCTTCTGTTATATTTTCAAACATAGAGCTTGTTACTTTTAAAGGTAATGCTTCTGCACTACGAGGTACAGTAGAGCTAGTAATCACACCTATTCCATATAAACAATTTTTAATTGTAGAATTATTCATGTCCACCTGACCATGTTCTCCATGAATAATCCAACGCTTGATTTGAGTTCCATTTTCAAAAACACAATTTTCAAACCGAACATAACTATCTCTATTTACACAAATGACTCCACAATAATCTGTATTACTTTCCTCTATAACAACATTTGATAAATCGAAAGTAATCTTCCCTGTATTTGTACTTCCAAATGTGATTCCACACTGCCAAAATGCCAGCTTCTGCGTTCCACTAATCGTAATCTTTTTATCCTCGCCAAAAGGAAGTATTTTGACATTTGTAAAAGTATTTCCTTGTTTTTGGGTATTATCAAAGCTCCCTAAAAGTGCGTGATTTTGAAGGATGTAAATGGTTTCACCACTTTTAACATACTGCAATGCCTCTGATAAGTCTAAATAATACCTATTTCCTATTTTACATTGTCCAATTTCATATGTAGTATTTTTGAAACTTACTACCTTTCCTTTTTGATAAGCATAAAAATGCAATTCATACATTCCTCGCTCTTCATTGTGCATCGAGAATGGGACTACACATCTCCAATTATATATCTGATTTCCCCTCTTCCATAGTCCTTTTTTTGCTGCATACCACTGTATATCATCCTGTTGATTATTTTGTGTCCAAACAGGAACTTGTAACTCATCAATTTCCCCATCTGTATAAGCTAGAACTTCAAATGACTGTTCTTGATATATTGGATTTACCACATATCGAACAATGGAAGGGGCTTTCTTTTCTTCTGCATACAGATTTAATGGCATGATGACACATAAACTAAATACCGTAAATAGCAACCATTTCCAACTTTTTTTCATTGTAATATTCTCCTCTCTGTTTACTGAATATTTATAAAATAATACAGTAAAATAAAGGAGAATCACGAGCAAAGCAAAGCTTGTTCACGCTATTCCTCCATTTCTATTTGATTGTAATAATTTTGGATTTTTATTCTTGATGCAAGAAAACGCATCTAAATAGAATATTAGAAATTTTTGAAATGTTTATATGATAGAATTCTATCCTTGTGTTGTATTATAACAGAATTATCCTAGAAAGCCAATATAATTTTTTCTCGAAATACTAGAACCTTTTCAAATATATTAATCCGTTTCAATCTCCAATTCTAGTTTCTTTTGTGTAAGTCTAGCCGTTTCCTCTACAGCCTCCCTATGACCTGATAATGCAGCAAAAGGGGCAAATTGTGCTGCACGCAATGAAATAGGCATTCTTGGGTGCTTTTTTGACTGAGGGTGTTCACAAAAGAGTATGTCTTCATATGGACTTTTTTTCATGCTTTATGCCCTCCAATTTGATTATTTCGCTCTCTAGCAGTTGCATCCTCCTGCAAAATCATTCCCTTTAAAATTGCATTTTTTCCATATCTCTCCTTAATATTTATCACAGCCTCTTGTAAACTTCTCTCTTTTTTCAATCGCTCTTCTTCTTGTTCCCATTCTTGAATTTGTTTCCTATAATCCGAAAATAATTTTAATTGTTGATAGTTCTCTTTCCCTAGCACTTTTGTTTCATCAATTATATGATTGAAAGAAAGATTTACTTTTCGTATCAATAATTTAGGGTCAACAATCTTATCAAATAGCTTAGATACAGCTTCCATAATCCTTTTAGTTGAAGAGGTATAACACTCTAAATTAGCTGTTCCATGTGCATGTTTAAAATCCTTATACTCTATTGTTAATATAACTTGGTCTGTAACCAATTTCTTTTTTACCAAGTCGAGTACCAACGAATCTACCATTTCTTTTGTAACTAACTTAGCTTTAAACGCAGGATAAGGATGTTTCAATACTTGACCTGATGTCAGACTACTCGTAATCGGCTTGTATGCCTTAATATCAGAAATAGTGCATGGCTCCCAGCCCCAGGCATGATCAATTAAAAGTTCTGCATTTACTCCAAAAAGTTTATAAAGTAATTCTTCATTATGGTAGGAGTTATCAGAACCAATCGAACACCTTGCAACATCACCCATTGTATACATTCCATATGCAGCTAATTTTTTTGCATATCCTTTTCCTATTCTCCAAAAATCAGTAATAGGGGTATGATTCCACAACTTCTTTCTATATGTGAATTCATCCAAAAAGCAATTCTTACGCCCTCTTTATCGGGTTCCAATTTTTTTGCCACAATATCCATCGCAATTTTACTAAGGTATAGGTTCGTTCCAATTCCAGCTGTTGCCGTAATTCCCGTAGTTTCAAATATAGTTTTGAGCATTTGTTTTACCAATTCATAGCTAGTGAGATTGTACAGTGTTAGATAGTCTGTAATATCCATCATTACTTCATCAATGGAGTACACATGAATATCCTCTGGAGCAATGTATTGTAAATAAATGCTATAAATTCGAGTACTATACTCCAAATATAAAGCCATTCGAGGTTCTGCTACAATATAATCAATTTTCATGTTGGGGTGTTGTACATTATATTCATTTATTTTTTGATTTACTTCAAAAAGACGTGGTCTGCCTGAGATACCTATATTTTTTAGAGAAGGTGATACAGCTAAACAAATCGTTTTCATTGTCCTGCTCATATCTGCAACAACTAAATTAGTCTTCATTGGATCCAAATTTCTTTCAATACATTCTACTGATGCATAAAAACTTTTTAAATCAATTGATACGTATGTTCGCATGAGCAACTCCCCAAAATACTTTTTAATGAGCATTTTAAAACCCCCACAACGGCAAGCCTTGTGGGGGTTTTTTATAACTTTATACGATTCCTTGTGCAGTCATTGCTTCAACAACTTTTTCAAATCCTGCAATATTAGCACCAACGACATAGTTACCTTTTGCTCCATATCGTTCTGCAGCATCTGCCATATTATGACAAATATTTACCATAATTTGCTGTAATTTTGAATCAACTTCTTCAAAACTCCAGCTTAAGCGTTCGCTGTTCTGTGACATTTCCAATGCTGATGTAGCAACACCTCCAGCATTTGCTGCTTTTCCAGGTGCGAAAAGTACACCATTTTCTTGAAGATACTCTGTAGCATCCAATGTAGTAGGCATATTAGCACCTTCTGCTACTGCAATACATCCATTTGCAACCAATGCTTTTGCATCTTCTAAATGTAATTCATTTTGTGTTGCACATGGTAGAGCAATATCCACTTTCACAGACCAAACACCTCTACCTTCATGGTATTCAGAGTTTGGACGGTATTTTTTATATTCTGTTAGACGTGCTCTTTTTACTTCTTTAATTTCTTTTAACGCTTCTAAATCAATACCTTCTGGATCATAAACCCAACCAGTAGAATCACTAACTGTCACTACTTTTGCACCAAGCTGATGTGCTTTTTCTGTAGCGTAAATTGCAACGTTTCCTGAACCAGATACTGCAATTGTTTTTCCAGCAATATCAATTCCATTTAATGAGAGCATTTCCTTTGTAAGATAAAGTAATCCATATCCAGTTGCTTCTGTACGAGCCAAAGAACCTCCATATGTAAGACCTTTTCCTGTTAAGACACCTTCAAAAACTCCACGAATTCTCTTGTACTGTCCAAACATGTAACCAATCTCTCTGGCACCTGTTCCAATATCCCCTGCTGGAACGTCTGTATCTGCTCCAATATATTTACAAAGTTCTGTCATGAAACTCTGACAAAATGCCATAATCTCTCTGTCAGACTTACCTTTTGGATCAAAATCAGAACCACCTTTTCCACCACCGATTGGAAGTCCAGTCAATGAATTCTTGAAAATCTGTTCAAATCCAAGGAATTTAATAATTCCAAGGTTTACAGATGGATGTAATCTTAACCCACCTTTGTATGGTCCAATCGCACTATTGAACTGCACTCTGTACCCAGTGTTTACATGAACCTGACCATTATCATCTACCCATGGTACACGGAACTTGAACTGTCTTTCTGGCTCCACCAATCTTTCTAGAAGTGCATCTTTACGAAATGCCTCTTCGTTTGCCTCTACCACAACACGAAGTGATTCTAGAACCTCTTTTACAGCTTGATGGAACTCTGGTTCTGCTGGGTTTTTCTTTACTACTAATTCAATTACCTCATCTACATAGGACATTGTTCTCTACCTCCTAAATTAAAATATACGAATAGACAAAATCCTCCAAATGTATAGACTCTCCTGCCTAGTCCATATTTTAAAAGTTTCTACACAAGTTGTCAATTATTTTTTTCTATGTGTTTAAAGTTTTATCACGTCATTGTGCTAAATTAAAAATAATCCTTATGTACTTATTCTTCTATATCTTCCTCTCGATGCCTTTCCTTTAAAAAAGTAGATGTAAAATCTAAAATAGCCAGAATAAGAATAAAAGTTCCCAATACCTTTCCTATATTTCTAGGTATCACATTCACAAATTTTTCAACAGTTGTATGAAGAATTCCAAATAAGAATAATGTATAAAATCCCCACGCTACTGTACTTTCTAAGCATAAAATTCCTTTATAATTAAATGGTTTTTCATGATAATCCCACCAAACTGTTCCAAAAATACGCAACATCACCATAGCCGTTAACCACTCCAATACTGTAGCTAAGACTGCTCCTAATAAAAATAGAATAATTTTATTTTTTCGATAAGGAAACAGTACAAAATATACTGTTAATGCACCCACTCCATAGATTGGACAAAATGGTCCTCTTGCAAATCCTCGGTTTGTTAATCTTCCATTACAAAAAGACATATAAATAGACTCTACAATCCACCCCAAGATACTATATGTCAAAAACCAAAGAAGTATATGATAAAACTCATTTCCTAGAATAATACGACCCCACATTCGCAATCCCCCAATGTACTCTTTGAATCTATTGTAATATTACATAGTATATTTTTTCTTATATTACAAAAATAGAGTGTCTTTCAACACTCTATTTATCTGCACATATTAATTATATTTACGTTTTCTAGCAGCTTCAGATTTTTTCTTACGTCTTACGCTTGGTTTTTCGTAATGTTCTCTCTTACGAATCTCCTGCTGAATTCCAGCTTTTGCGCAGTTTCTTTTAAATCTGCGTAAAGCGCTGTCTAACGTTTCGTTTTCTTTTACGATTACATTTGACATAGTCTCACACCTAACCTCCCCTCCAGCCTGGTATTGTGCATTATACGACTGTTCGGGTATTTTTATTGCACTACTAAGGATTATAACATATTTTCCTCATACGTCAACCAATTTTTAGAAAAAAAGTAAAATTCTTAACTTCTAATTTCTTAGGAAATTTGCTCTGCTAAAACTTTTTCTGCCTTTGTAAGTGCTTCTGCAATTCCCGCTGGGTTTTTACCACCTGCTTGAGCCATATTAGGGCGACCACCACCGCCACCACCTACAAGGCCTGCGATTGCTTTTATGAGGTTACCTGCATGTGCTCCACGATCCATTGCATCTTGTGTAGCAGTTACCATTAAGTTTACTTTTCCATTACTTTCGGAAGCTAATACCACAACACCTTGTCCTAATTTTTCTTTGAGTTGATCACCCAAATCACGTAATCCGTTCATATCTACATCTTTCAAAGCGACTGCTAAGAGATTTACACCTTGGATTTCTTTCACTTGATTAAGGACATCCCCCATGGCATCTTGTGCTAATTTACTCTTTAAGCTATCTACTTCACTGTGTAATGCTTTATTTTCTGTTGTTAAATGCACTATTTTGTCTGTAAGATTGTCAGGAGATGCTTTTAATAGCTTTGCTGCCTCATTAAGCTTCTTCTCTAGTGCTTCATAATAACGCAATAATCCCTTGGATGTTAAGGCTTCTATTCTTCTGACTCCTGCGGCAACTCCTGTTTCGGAAAGAATTTTAAATGCCATAATCTCACTTGTATTCTTCACATGAGTTCCACCACAAAATTCAATTGAAAAATCCCCCATGTTTACAACACGTACAACATCGCCATATTTTTCTCCAAAGAGAGCCTGTGCCCCAGTCTTTCTCGCTTCTTCTATTGGCATATTTTCTGCTTTTACAGGTAATGCCGCAATAATTTGCTCATTTACAATCTCTTCTACTTTTTGAATTTCTTCCGCACTTAATGCTGAAAAATGAGAAAAATCAAAACGAAGTCGTTCTTCATTTACATTAGAACCTGCCTGCTCTACATGTGTTCCTAAAACCATTCTTAGTGCCTTCTGTAAAAGATGTGTTGCACTGTGGTTTCTAGCAGATAATGCACGTTTCTCTGCCTGAACCTCTAAAGTTGCTTTCTCTTGTACACGAATAGTTCCATTCACTACCTGACCTACATGTCCGATTTTTCCACCAAGTAGCTTAATGGTGTCTTCTACCTTAAACTCTCCGTTTTCTGTACGAATGACTCCTGTATCCCCTTGCTGACCTCCACTTGTAGCATAAAATGGAGTTTCGCTCACAAATACAGTACCTCGCTCTCCTTGTGTTAGCTCCTCTACCACAGCATGCTCAGAAGTTAAAACTGTGATGTCTGATTCATAAGATAAATTCTCATATCCAACAAAAGTAGATGTAATACTTGGATCAATGGACTCGTATACTGTAACATCTGCTCCCATATAGTTTGTTTCTCCACGGGCTGCACGGGCCGTTTTTCTTTGAACCTCCATAGCAGAATGGAAACCTTCTTCGTCCACATCCATTCCCTTTTCTTCTAAGATTTCCTTTGTTAAATCAATTGGGAATCCATAGGTATCGTATAAACGGAATGCATCCTGACCAGAAAGAGTCTTTGCTTGTTCCTCTTCCATCTTAGCAATCATTTCAGAAAGAATACCAAGACCTTGATCAATTGTTTTATTAAACTGCTCTTCTTCTTTGGCAATCATCTTTAAAATGAAATCTCTCTTTTCTTCTAATTCAGGATATCCATCTTTAGAACCTTCAATAACTGTCTTGGCAATCTCTGGTATAAAGCTGCCACTAATACCTAACAATCTACCATGTCTGCAAGCTCGTCTAAGAAGACGACGAAGTACATATCCTCTTCCCTCATTGGATGGTATAATTCCATCTGAAATCATAAATGTTACAGAACGTGTATGGTCTGTAATAACACGAATAGATATATCTGCTTGTGCATCTTTTCCATACTCTGTTTTAGCAAGGCTACAAATGTGATCTCTAAGAGCTTTTAATGTATCTACATCAAAAATAGAATCCACATCCTGCACAACGGATGCTAAACGCTCTAATCCCATTCCTGTATCTATATTTTTTTGCTCTAATTCTGCATAATTGCCATGCCCGTCACTCTCAAACTGTGTGAATACATTGTTCCAAATCTCCATGTAACGATCGCATTCGCACCCTACTGTACAGTCAGGACTTCCACAGCCATACTTTTCTCCTCTGTCATAATAAATCTCTGAACATGGGCCACAAGGACCAGAACCATGCTCCCAGAAGTTATCAGCTTTTCCAAATTTAAAAATACGTTCTGCTGGAATTTTCATTTTTTGATTCCAAATCTGAAATGCTTCATCATCCTCTTCATATACAGATGGATACAATCTATCTGGGTCTAGCCCTACAACTTCTGTTAAAAACTCCCATGACCACTCAATTGCTTCTGTCTTAAAATAATCACCAAACGAAAAATTTCCCAACATTTCAAAGAAAGTACCATGACGTGCTGTTTTTCCTACATTTTCAATATCGCCTGTACGGATACACTTTTGGCAAGTAGTTACTCTACGATTTGGTGGAATTTCTTGTCCTGTGAAATAAGGCTTTAATGGTGCCATCCCTGAATTGATTAAAAGAAGGCTTTTATCGTTATGCGGCACCAAAGAAAAGCTCTTCATCGCCAAATGTCCTTTGCTTTCAAAGAACTCTAAAAACATCTTCCTTAATTGATTTACTCCATATGGCTGCATACCTTTTCCTCCGCTTTCATTCGCTAATCTCATACAAAATAGAGTGGATATTGCATCCACTCTATTAGTTGAATCTATCATACCATAGCTTAAAATTTTTGTAAATCCTAATCTAGCTGTATTTCCTCTAATTCCTTTGGTGGAATTGCATGAGAAGAACCTTTTACATACGTATCTAAATTTTTCTTTGCTTTCATTACAGGAATATTTGTTCCAGCT
>JAHLFA010000093.1 GCA_018883985.1 Candidatus Ruminococcus intestinipullorum
GGTAATAATAGGAATCTTAGTTCTTCATTATCGTTCTGCATTAAAGCATGAGAAAAGAATAAAAAAAGCAACACGTGATGCAGAAAAAGCACGATATGAATCAGAACACGACAATCTGACAGGACTTTTAAATCGCAAAGCATTTCAGGATTTAAAAATAAAGTTGAGAGAAAGTACACAGCCATTTGCGTTGTTGCTAATTGATGGGGATAAATTTAAAAGTATCAATGATAATTTTGGACATGAAAGTGGAGATTTAGTTTTGCAGCGAATTGCAAAAGAAATAAGAGAGCAGTTTTCGTCAGGGGATTATTTTATTCGTTTTGGTGGAGATGAGTTTGCAGCTATTATTATGAATATTACGATTTCTGAAAGTATAGTTATCAAAGATAAAATCAACAAAATGAATCGAAATCTTCAGAAAGAAAAAGAAGGAGTTCCAAAGATTACGCTTAGTGCTGGTGTGGCTTTTACAGAAAATGGATATGAGGATGAGCTGTTCCAAAGAGCAGACAAGGCACTTTATGAAACAAAGGCAAATGGGGGATGTGGATGTACAATTTTTAGGCAGAATTCCTAGAGGTGAGAAATGTTTGGATATGTAACAATTTGTGAAGCAGAATTAAAAGTGAAAGATTTTAAAAAGTATAAGGCATATTACTGTGGGCTATGTAGAGTACTAAAAGAGCGTTATGGTGTAGTTGGACAAATGACATTAACGTATGATATGACATTTGCAGTTCTTTTATTAACATCTCTTTATGAAAGTAGCCCAGAGATGCAGTTTCATCGTTGTAAAGTACATCCTATAAAAAAACAGCCTATGCTTCATAATGAAATTACACAATATGCAGCAGATATGAATATTCTACTGACCTATTATCATTTAGAAGATGACTGGCAAGATGAAAGGAAAATTGGAGGATATTTAGGAAAATCACTGCTTTGTTCCAGTGCGAAGAAAATTATGCAAAAATATCCACGGCAAAGTAAGGCGATACAAGAGGAATTGAAGAATTTAGCTGTCAAAGAAAAGGACGAAAGTACAAATTTAGACGAAGTAGCAGGCTGTTTTGGAAGATTGATGGAAGAAATTTTCGTATATAAACAGGATCAATGGGAAGAGCATTTACGTAGTATTGGATTTTTTCTAGGAAAATTTATTTATATTATGGATGCATATGATGATTTAGATGACGATTTGGAAAAAGGATGCTATAATCCATTGAAAGCCTTGAGTCAAACGCAAGACTATGAAAGTACAGTTCAAAATATTTTATGTATGATGATTGCAGAATGTAGTGCAGCATTTGAGAAACTTCCATGTATTATAGATGTGGATATTTTAAGAAATATTTTGTACGATGGTGTATGGAATCGGTATCAGCAGATTCAGAAGAGAAAGTTGGAGGGAAGGAAAAAAGATGACTAAAAATCCATATGAAGTATTGGGAGTATCCCAAAATGCAACAGATGATGAGATTAAACGAGCATACAGGGATTTAACAAGAAAGTATCACCCAGATGCGAATGTGAATAATCCATTAGCAGATTTGGCTGAAGAAAAGTTTAAAGAAGTACAAGAGGCCTATGACGAAATTATGAAAATGCGTTCTCAAGGTAGTTATTCTTATGGGGGAAATTCCTATGGAGGATATTCTTATGGAGGAGCATCTCAAGGGGGATATTCATATAATGGTGGTACTTCTTCTTCACAAGATCCTCAAATGCAAATGGTATGGAATGCTATTAATAGCAGAAGATATCGTGAAGCATTAAATTTATTAGATCGTATACCAAATCGAAATGCAAGTTGGTATTACGCAAGTGGATTTGCAAATGCGGGAATTGGAAACAATATGGTTGCAAGGGAACATGCAGCACAGGCTGTAAATATGGAGCCAAACAATCTTCAATATCGCCAGCTTCTCAATCAGCTAGAATGGAATAGCCGCAGATATCAAACGAATCCATATGGGGGCATGTACGGAGGAAGTGGACAAAGCTGTGGAACTGGAAACTTATGTTGTGATTTATGGTGTGCAGATACATTATGTGAGTGTATGGGAGGAGATCTTTGTTCATGCATTTAAAACTAAAAGCATTAACAATTGGTGGCTTGTTTTTAGCAATCACTATCATTTGTATGGCTCTTGGTAGTGTAATAGAAACAAACACATTGTTTTTACTGGCGGCAGCATCGTATTTTATTGGGATTATTGTACGAGAATTTGGTTTGAAAAGTGGAGCAGCATTTTATTTGGCAAATATTATATTAGGTTTTTTAACAGTTCCTAATAAATTTTATGTACTATCTTTTGCAGCAATGGGATTTTACATTTGGTGTATAGAAGCTGTATGGAGAATTTTAAGTAAAGGGAATGAAAAGCTTCAAAAAAGATATGTGTTTTGGATTTTAAAATATATTATATTTAATATCATATACTTATCTATTTTATTTTTATTTCAAGAATTGTTATTTGAAATGGAAATATCAGCGAAGTTATTATTTTTCGCTGTTGTTGCAGGTCAGATTGGACTTTGGATTTACGACACGGCTTATGAGTATGTGCAGGGACAAATATGGAATAAGTTTAGGAATCGATTATTTCATTAAAGATATAGAGTATCAGAGTGTAAAAACGTTCTGATACTTTTTCTATTTCAAAAAAAGAAAATATTGTTGCCTACGCAACATAGAAAAAGATGAAAACTGGTATTATATGGAGGAATCAATGAAAGAAGAGATTGTTAGACAAATATCAAACTATCCTCTGTTTGAGGGGATTTCCAAACAAGATATTCAAGAAATGATACAATGTATGGGTGGATTTTGTCGCACATATCAAAAATCAGAGATTTTAATATTAGAAAAATCAGAGATAAAAAATATTGGACTGATTATTCAAGGCAGTGTGTACATAATGAAAGAGGATGTGTGGGGCAATCAAGTATTAATTACAAAACTTGGACCTGCAGAAATTTTTGGCGAAACCTTTGTATGTGGAAGTGTTCGTTCAGCAAAAGTAAGTTTTATAGCAGCAGAAGATACAGAGGTATTGTTTTTACCATTTCATAAGGTAATAGGAGTATGCAATCTATCTTGTGTATTTCATCACAGGCTTATAGAAAATATGATGAAAGCGGTTGCAGATAAAAATGTAAAATTGATGGAAAAGATAGAGGTTACTTCTAAGAAAACACTAAGAGATAAAATTATCACGTATTTGCTACAAGAAAAAGAACGTTTTGGAAGTGATATTTTTACGATACCGATGGGAAGACAGGAGCTGGCTGATTATTTATGTGCAGACCGAACGGCAGTTGCAAGAGAACTCTCACTAATGAAAAAAGATGGATTGTTGGAGTTTGAGAAAAGGAAATTTCACCTATATTTGTAAGGTGTGAATGTAAAAAAGAGGATGGAAAGGAAGGTACATAGGATTTATGGGTTATCAAATGAATCAAGAGGGATTTAACCACGTGTTAAAACAGTTATCCAAGGAATATCTTATTTATGCACCAAAATGTATGAAGGGAGGCAATACGTTTTCGGATGTAGACTGTATTCGTTATGGAGAAGTACAGTATGCAGAGGATATCGTATTTGATAAGAAATCAGATTATTCTTTTAAAGAAGTACTTCTGCCAGTATCAGAAACATTATTCTATTTTACAGAAGGGGAAACAAAAGAGGCGGATATCCCTCGTAAAAAAGGTGCCATTATATTCCTTCGCAGCTGTGACTTACATGCAGTAAAGCGTTTGGATGATATGTATTTGCAAAATGGGCCAGCAGATTATTACTATAATCGCTTAAGAGAAAACGTAAAGTTTGTTTTAATGGGATGCAGCCAATCCTATGAAAACTGTTTTTGTGTAGATATGGGAAGTAATCGTTCCGAGAATTATAGTTTAAGTGTAAATAAAAAGAACGACATGTATTACTTTGATTGCAAAGAAGAAGCGTGGGTGGAACTTCTAAAAGAATATGCACAAGGGGAATTGGCTGTAGAACCAGAATATGTTACTGAAAATCAAGTCCATGTAAATATCCCAGAGAATTTAAGTATTGAAGTTGCTAAGAGCAAAATGTGGGATGAATACGATAGCAGATGTATTGCATGTGGACGTTGTAATTTCGTTTGCCCAACATGTACATGTTTTACAATGCAGGATATTTTCTATTCAGAAAATGGAAAAGTAGGAGAGAGAAGAAGAGTTCAGGCATCTTGTATGGTAGATGGATTTACAGATGTAGCTGGTGGTGGAAGCTATCGAAAGAAAAATGGAGAAAGAATGCGTTTCAAGGTCTTACATAAAGTTTATGACTATAAAAAACGCAATGGATATCATATGTGCGTAGGATGTGGACGCTGTGATGATGTTTGTCCAGAATATATTTCTTTTTCTAACTGTATTAATAAGCTAGAAGGTGCAATGAAGGAGGTTTTGAGCAAATGATAAAAAATGATTATGTACCATTTGTATCGGAAATCAAGGATGTAATCAAGCATACTGCAATTGAATATACATTCCGTATGTCTTACAAAGGTGATGTAAAGCCAGGACAGTTTTTTGAAGTATCGATTCCAAAATATGGTGAGGCACCGATTTCAGTAAGTGGAATTGGTGAAGATTATGTAGACTTAACAATTCGTAAAGTTGGAAAGGTTACAAACGAAGTGTTTGAACGATACAAAGGGGAAACTCTTTTGTTGCGTGGACCATACGGAAATGGATTTGATGTAGAAGAATATAAAGGAAAAGAATTGGTAGTAATGGCAGGGGGAACAGGACTTTCTCCTGTAAAAGGAATTGTAGATTATTTTGCAAATCATCCAGAACAGCACGATGGAATGACTTTGATTGCTGGATTTAAGACACCAAATGATATTCTATTTGTGGAAGAGTTTGCAAACTGGAAAAAAGCAATGGATGTTATTTTAACGGTGGATTGTGCAGAAGGGGATACACAGTGTCAGATTGGACTTGTTACACAATATATTCCACAGTTAAAATTAAAGGATGTAAAAGAGGCAGTAGCAGTTGTCGTAGGGCCTCCAATGATGATGAAATTCTCAGTTCAGGGTCTATTAGATATTGGATTTAAAGAGGAAAATATTTGGATTTCTCAAGAAAGAAAAATGTGTTGTGGTTTAGGAAAATGTGGACATTGTAAGATTGGTGATTCTTATGTATGTTTAGATGGACCTGTATTTAATTATACAAAAGGAAAAGAGTTAATAGATTAAGGAGGATACGAGAATGGATATCAATACAAAGAAATTGAAAAAAAATGCCTTTCGTGTAACGAAGGAAAGAGGAAAAACAGCCTCTCGTATTCGTGTTCCGGGAGGACATTTAGATGTAAAATTTCTTCCAATGATTCAAAAAATTGCTGAAGAATATGGAAATGGAACTGTGCATATTACAAGCAGACAGGGATTTGAAATTCCAGGAATTCCATATGAAAAAATGCCAGAAGTAAATAAAGAGTTGCAGCCAATTATTGAAGGGTTGAACATTAATCAAGAAACACCTGGAGAGGGGTATACTTCTTCTGGTACAAGAAATATAACATCTTGTATCGGAAATCGTGTATGTCCATATGCATGTTATGATACAACTGCTTTTGCAAAGAGAATTGAAAAAGCAGTCTTTCCAAATGATTTACATTTTAAAATTGCACTAACAGGATGTCCAAACGATTGTGCAAAAGTAAGAATGCATGACTTTGGAATTATGGGAATGACAGAGCCTCAATTTGAACCAGATCGCTGTGTAAGCTGTGGAGCTTGTGTAAGAGTATGTAAAAAGAAATCTGTCGAAGCATTGAAACCTGTAAATTACCGTCCAGTGCGTAATACAGAAAAATGTATTGGATGTGGAGAGTGTGTTATTAATTGCCCAACTCGTGCATGGACAAGAAGTGAACAAAAATATTATCGTTTGACGCTGCTTGGACGTACTGGAAAGAAAAATCCAAGATTAGGGGAAGATTTTATTAAGTGGGTAGATGAAGATAGTATCATCAAAATTATATTGAATACCTATAAATATGTGGAAAAATATATCGATAAAAATGCACCAGGTGGAAAAGAACATATTGGATATATTGTAGACCGTACAGGATTTGAAGAGTTTAAAAAATGGGCTTTGGATGGTGTAAATTTACCAGAAAAGGCAGAAGTTTATACTCCAATATATTGGAAAGGTGTAGAGTACTAAATAAAAAAGGAAGTATCAATGTAAGAGTCGTTGATACTTCCTTTTTATAAAATGAAAAGATTATTCTTCTACTACAAATGCATCTTTTCCAAGTCCGCAAAGAGGACATACCCAATCATCAGCGATGTCTTCAAAAGCTGTTCCAGCAGCTACTCCGTTATCTGGATCACCGATTTCTGGATCGTATACATAACCACATGTTTCACAAACATATTTTTTCATATCTAAATACCTCCTTATTAAATCCTATCACTTTAGTCAGATACATTATATCATAATAATCAATATTGTCCAGCTAATCTTCAAAATATTATGGGAAAAATTTGTAAGGGTGTCAATGATTGGTAACACTTCACCCTGAAAAGAATGTCAAGGGTAAGGTGGGGATTCCCACTAGGAATACTACCTGACCTCGACATACCTCTTTTGATATACTGGTTTGTGGCGACAACACC
>JAHLFA010000094.1 GCA_018883985.1 Candidatus Ruminococcus intestinipullorum
GGTGCAAGTGAAAGTGATATTATTATAGAATTGGATTATGATGATGGTCGATACAAATACGAAGGAGATATTATTTATAATAATAGACAATATGACTTTGAAATTGATGCAAATACAGGCAATTTCTTAGAGTGGGAGGAGGAACGTAGATAGAGATGGATATCAAAAGAGCAAAGCAAGAAATTAAAGATACAATAGAAGCATATTTAGTGAAGAATGAGTTAGGAGAATATAGAATTCCACGAATTCGTCAAAGACCTATATTATTAATCGGTCCTCCTGGTATTGGAAAGACACAGATTATGGAGCAAATTTCTCGAGAATGTAAAATAGGTCTTGTGTCCTATACAATGGGAGATATTATTTCTTCTGTATATGAAAAAATGGAGAAGACGGGCAACAAGGAAGGGATTCTATTTATTGACGAGGTCAATAGTGTATCGGATGATTTGGCTTCGGAGATGCTTCAGTTTTTAGAGGGAAAAACATTTGGAAACCGTTGGGTGCCAGAGGGATGGGTAGTCGTTATCGCAGGAAACCCGCCAGAATATAGCAGGTCTTCACGTCAATTTGACATAGCATCTTTAGATAAGATTAAGAAAATTGAGGTAGAACAAAATTTTGAGGTTTGGAAAGAGTATGCTTATAAGCACGAGGTTCATCCAGCAATTATTTCTTATTTGGAGCTTCGAAGAAAAAATTTCTACCGTATTGAAAATACAATTGATGGGAAGTCCTTTGCAACGGCGAGAGGTTGGGAGGATTTATCTCGATTTATTCAAGTGTATGAAGTTCTTGGGAAAACAGTTGATTTTGAAGTGGTAGTTCAGTATATCCAAAATAAAACAATTGCACGAGATTTTGCAAATTATTTAGAATTGTTCTACAAGTACAGAAACAATTATTCAATAGAAAATCTTATTAAGGGCGTTTGGGATGCTTCCGTTGTACAAAAGATAAAGTCATCATCGCTAGATGCCCAATTAAGTATTATTGGTATATTGAACGGTAAATTAAGTGAATTGTTTGTTTTGTGTTATAAAGAAGATATGTTTATTAAGAAACTATATGATTTTATGATGGATTATAGAACACATCAGAATACATACACAATATCTGATGTTTGGAGGATTGTTGAAGCAGAGTTAGAACAAAAGAAAAAACAAGATTTGATATCTAGGGACGAAGAGCTTACTTTAAGAAAAATCGCAGTATTCTTTGAGAAAGCAACTGTAGAAGCGGCGAAGAATCAGCTGGAGCATAGTATGGCATATGAAATAGCGAAAGATATGTTTGATAAAGCAGTGGATGATCTAAGAGAAAGAGTGGAAACAACGACAAGTACATTGAAAAATGTATATGATTTTATCAAGGAAGCCTTTGGAGAAAGTCAAGAGATGGCAGCTTTTATTACAGGTATCAATGAAAATTTCTATGGCGATTGGTTCATCAAAGAAAATGGATTGGATGCTGTTTATGGACAAGATAAAGAAGCAATGTTAAAAGAGCAGCGAAGAGAGATTTTAGAACAGATGGATGAAATGGAAGAATCATTGGAATTACAGATTGATTTTTAAGTTAAAGATGCTCTTGGGGGGTCCAAGAGCATCTTTCTATCTTAATAGGTCTGGGTTTTGTTGTTTAATATAAGATTCTAATGTGTTTTTATCAATTAAGGCAGGAACAACACCTTCTCGTGAAACACAAAATCCTGCCGCATAAGAAGCGATTTGAATAGATTTTTTCAAATCATAGCCATTCATAAGATATGCAGCAAATGCACTAATAAAAGCATCGCTTGCTCCAGTATTGTCTATGGAGGGGAATGTAGTAGCTGGGAAATATTCCTCCCAGTTCCTTGTCTTTGCATAACAGCCCTTGTCGCCGAGTGTAACAATAATAGTTTTAGCTCCCAAGTTCAATAGCATCGTTGTTTTTTCTTCTAAAGAAAGCGTTTCAGAGGCACATAATTCGTTTAATTCATCTTCATTAGGAACTAGAATGTCCACATGCTTTAGAAGTGATTCTGATAAAGAATTACATGCAGATGGTTTTAAAATTGTTTTCGCACCAAAATTATGAGCTGTCATACAGGCTTGATAAACGGTATCTAGCGGAATTTCTGATTGAATTAAACAGTAGCTTGTATTTTGAAATAGATGTTCATTTTTTTGAATATCTTCAGGAGTAAAAATATGGTTTGCACCGTCAAGAATGGAAATCATAGAATTTCCACTATTTTCTACAAAAATATAGGCTTTTCCAGTATCTACCTGATTGCACCGCTTTACTCCATGTATTTCAATTCCATACTCATTAAGTGCATGATAAATAAGGTCAGCATCTAAGTCAGAGCCTACATTTCCTATCAGTGTAACTCGTTGGCCTAATTTTGCAGCACCAACAGCTTGATTTATTCCTTTTCCACCAGGATAGACAGCAGATGTAGATGTACTGACAGTTTTACCACTATGAGGAAGAGAAGCAACATTTAAGTAAGTGTCGATATTGATACTTCCAACAACCGTGATTTTTTTAGCTGATAGCTGGTGTGGTGGACGAATCGTAGAATAGTTGTCCAATATAAAGTCCTGTGAAAAACATTGTGGAACAGGAGAAGAATTCTCTAATTCAGCAATGAGTTTTTCACATAAATAGGAACCAAAGCTCTCTTTTGATACTGTATAAGTTGATAATTCAGGATACGTTAATGTTTCGGAAATATCAGTTTTTAGCACAATTAAGGAAAAGTCTTCGGGAATTCTATAATTGAAAGAATTGATCCATTGATAAAATTCCAAGGCTTTTTGATAATGTGAGCAAATGAATCCACTAATTTGATGTTGTTTTATTTGATACAGTAATGCATCACTAAAGTCATAAAAAATAAAATCTTCATTTAAAGTAATCTGGTGATCAAAAAGGCATCGTTTGTAACCCTCTAGAAAAGAAGGACTTCGTCTTCCTTCTGTTAAAATACATGCAATTTGCTGGTGCTTGGCATGAAGTAATTCCTGTGTCATACAGTATGAAAACTCATGATATGAAATGAGATTTGAAGTATCTTCATTATGCTCACCAATAACTAGAAAGGGGAGATTTTTCTCTTGAAGATAAGATTTATAGTTTAAACTTTGTTCGCAAACAGGCTCCCAAATAATGGCGTCTACGTTATTTTTTATAAGAGTAGTTAAATTTTTCAGTTCTTGTTCCATGCTAGAGTAGCTGTTACATACTAACGTAGCATATCCATTCTTTTGTGCTGTCTGTATAATTCCATTCAATGTCATATCTAGGGAGGTGGAAACACTTAGTAATATTCCAAGAACCCATGTTTTCTGAGAAGAAAGTGCAGAACCATAAGGGGTATAATGATACTCTTTTGCAATTTTTAAGACACGTTCCCGAGTTTCGGGGCGTATGCTAGAATCCTTGTGATTTAGCACTTTTGATACGGTAGAAGGGGAGACCCCTGCAATTTGAGCAATTTCTTTGATGTTCATATGGTATTCCTTTCTTTTACTATCTTGTTAATTATCATAGAAAAAATAAAAAAATATGTCAATTTATTCCAATATGCATATTGCACAAAAAATAGAATTTTAAATTGTGTGAAGTGACGAATAATATAAAATGGATTGACTATCATTAGGTAAGGTGCTACATTTTAGGTAAGAAAACTATTTCGGAAAATTATTTCCTAAGTGAGGGTAACTATGAAAATACTGAATTTTGGATCATTAAACATTGATTATGTTTACAGTGTTGAGCATTTTGTTCAAAAAGGTGAAACACTTTCCTCAGATATGTTAAATGTATACAGTGGAGGAAAGGGGCTGAACCAGTCTATCGCATTGAGCAGAGCAGGATTGCCAGTGTATCATGCAGGAATGATTGGAGAGGATGGGACATTCCTTGAAAATATGTTGAAAGATGCTGGCGTGAATACACAATTTTTGTACAAGTCATCAGAAGTACGAACTGGAAATGCTATTATACAAAATGATAAAAATGGCGACAATTGTATACTGTTATATGGCGGTGCAAATCAGGCAATCACAAAGGACATGATAGATCAGGTTTTAGCAAATTTTGAAGCAGGGGATTGGCTAGTTCTTCAGAATGAGATTTGTGAGATACCATACATTGTGGAACAAGCACATCACAAAGGTATGAAGATTATGTTGAATCCATCGCCAATGAATGATAGAATTTACGAATTGTGTCTAGATTACATTGATGTATTCATTTTGAATGAAGTAGAGGCACAAGGTTTAGTTGGAACAACGGATGATGTGCAAAAGCTTCAGAGCAAATTGAAAGAGAAGTTTCCAAATGCAGAAATTGTATTGACACTTGGAGAAAAAGGTTCTATGTACCTTGGTGAAGAGTCTGTACAACAGGAAATTTATTCTGTAGAAACAGTAGATACTACGGCGGCAGGAGATACCTTTACTGGATATTATTTGGCAGGACGACTTCAAGAGATGTCCGTGAAAGAAACCTTGAATATGGCAGCGGCAGCATCAGCAATTGCAGTATCAAAGAGAGGTGCAGCACCATCCATTCCTACGAAAGATGAAGTAATACAGTTTATTGAAAATCATTAACATTATTAAGTTTAGAAGGGAAGATGAGCTTGTTTCAAGTAGAAAGAAACGCATTGACGCCAGAGATTTATGCCACACTTCGTAAAACGGTTGGTATGAAGGAATTTGAAACAGAATACGTGGAAAAGGCATTAAGAAACACGTTATTTTCTGTAGTTGTTTTAGAAAATGAAAAGCCTGTCGGTATTGGAAGAGTGATAGGCGATGGAAGTGTAGCATTTTTTATTAAAGATGTAGTAGTTATTCCCGAAAAACAAGGGCAAGGAATTGGAAAACTTATTATGGTAGAGATTATGGAGTATATTAAGAGAGAAGGTGCTCCTAACGCATATGTAGGCTTGATGTCTTTAAAAGGAAAAGAAGAGTTTTACAAAAAGTTTGGATTCCATATTCGTCCATGTAATAACGAGGGAAATGGTATGACACAGTATTTGGGTGAATGTGGAAGTTATCATTCCGTAAAAATAGAAAATGAAAAATAAAAGCAAAAAATAAGGAGGTAGATACATATGTTAAAAAGACCAATTATTATTGACACAGACCCAGGAATTGATGATGCATTGGCGATTGCAATTGCTTTGTTTGCAGAGGAGCTGGATGTCAGACTGATTACAACAGTTGCGGGAAATGTATGTTTGGAGCATGTTACAAATAATACTCTGAAGTTGTTGCATTTTCTAGAGAAAGATGTACCAGTGGCAGCAGGTGCTTCAAGACCATTGATTGAGCCATTGGTAGATGCATCCAATGTACACGGTGCAACAGGGATGGAGGGATTTGATTTCCCAGAACCTAAAAAGGAGCTTCTACTTAAGGAGAATGCTGTCAATGCAATGTATAGGGTACTTATGGAAAGTGATGAGCCTATCACATTAGTTCCAATTGCACCATTGACTAACATAGCAATGTTGTTGTCATTGTATCCAGAAGTGAAGTCAAAAATTAAAGAGATTGTCTTAATGGGTGGTTCAGCAAGCAGAGGAAATAAAGGGGTTATGTCTGAGTTTAATATTGCTACAGACCCTGAAGCAGCTAAGATTGTATTTGACAGTGGTTTGCCAATTGTTATGGCAGGTTTAGATGTAGGCTGGAAAGCACTTGTTTACCCAGAGGATAGTGAAAAAATGAAAGACATGGGTAAAACTGGAGAGATGGCATATTGCCTATTCAAAAAGTACAGAGGTGGTTCTTTTAACACAGGGTTGAAGATGTATGATAGCTGTGCAATTGCATATTTACTTCGTCCAGAATTGTATACAATGGAAGATGCATATGTAGATATTGAATTGTCAGCGGGAATGACAAGAGGCTGTACTGTAGTTGATTTGAAAGGTTACTTAGGAAAAGAGCCTAATACGAAAGTATGTATGGACATTGATGGGGAAGCATTTAGAGCATGGTTCCTAGAATATGTCGGAAAATGTATCTAAGGATGAATTTATAAACAAAGGAGAAGAGAGATGTTAGAAGCAATTATAGTATTATTAGTACTAGCTGTAATAGGATACTTCATTATCAAAAACTATAATCCTGCAATTATATTAATCTCAGGAGGAATTTTACTTCTTATCTTAGCAGCTGTACTAGGTCACCCTCTTTATGCGGATGGGGAAGGAACAGGTTTTATTGTATTTGATATTTTTAAGAAGTTAAAGGATACAATTATCTCACAAATGACAGGTGCGGGATTAATCCTAATGATTCTTTTCGGTTATTCAGGATATATGAATAAAATTGGAGCGAATCAAGTAGCTGTAGATTTATTGGTTGCACCAATGAAGAAAATCAAATCTCAGAATTTATTTATACCAATTGTATTTTTATTAGGAAACTTGATGTCACTTGTTGTACCAAGTGCTTCTAGTTTAGCGATTATTTTGATGGCTATTTTATATCCAATGCTTCAAGGAATGGGTATTTCTTCTTTGACAGCAGCAGGAATTATTGCAATGACAGCAACAATTATGCCAACACCATTAGGTGCAGACAATGTCATTGCTGCTGAAACTTTGGGAATGAACTTGATGGAGTATGTTATCTATAATGCAAAGATTTCTATTCCAGTTCTTATCATCTTGGCAATTGTTCACTGTGTATGGCAGAGACATTGCGATAAGGTAGAAGGTGAAAAAGCATTTGTTAAGATTGATGAATCTAAGTTAAAACAACAAGAAGGTGTAGAATTACCAAAGATTTATGCAATCCTTCCAATTCTTCCATTGATTCTAATTTTAGTAGTAGGAATCGCAGCAATGTTTGTTCCAGGAATTACAATGGATGTATTTATCTTGACATTTATTTCATTTATCGTTGCTGTAATTTTTGAAGCAATTCGTACAAAGAATTTCAAAACTGTAACAAGTGTTGCATCTGACATGTTCATGGGCATGGGAGAAGGTTTTGGTAGAGTTGTAATGCTTGTAGTTGGAGGTTCTTTATTTACAACAGGTGTTCAAACACTTGGAGTAATTGATAGTTTAACAAATGCTGTACAAAATACAAACTCAGCAGGTTTAATTACAATGGTTATTTTCTCATTGGCAACTTGTGTATTTGGTATTTTAAGTGGTGGTGGACTAGCAATGTTCTATGCTGTAATTTCATTAATTCCAGGAATTGCAGAAACAGCAGGTGTACATGGTATGTTAATTACATTGCCAATGCAAATGATTGCAAACTTGTCTAGAACTATTTCACCAGTTGCGGCAGTTATCATGATTGTTGCATCTACTGTAGGTGTTAGTCCAACAAGAATTTTGAAACGTACAGCAGTACCATCTATTGTAGCAATTATTTTAGTAATGGTATTTTCAGTTGTGTTCCTTCCATATTAATTTTGATAGTATAAAAAGAGAAACTTTTGTCTTGTGTTTCAAGGCGAAAGTTTCTTTTGTTATTTTACAATCTATGTTAGAATAAGAATTAGAAAAAAGAAAGAAGGGCTAAGATATGGATGTGAGAAGCAGCAGAAATGATGCATTGGGGATGAGAGTAGTAAAAGCCTTAGAATCTAGAAATATGGAGGCGTATTATGTGCAGACAAAAGAAGAAGCTGTTACAAAGGCTTTGGAATTGATGCCAGAGGGAAGCTCTGTTAGTATGGGCGGTTCTATGAGTGTGCGAGAGATAGGACTTCTTGATGCTATGAAACAGAAATGTTACACCTTTTATGACAGGGATCTGGCAGAAACTCCTGAAGAAAAAGAGGAGATAGCAAGAAAGGCATTTTTTGTGGATTATTACCTTGGAAGTACAAATGCGTTAAGTGAAGATGGTGTATTGATTAATATAGACGGAAATGCGAATCGTGTAGCAGCTTATGCCTATGGTCCTAAGAATGTTTTGTTAATTGTGGGAATGAATAAGGTTGTAAAAACAGTAGAGGATGCATGGAGCAGAGCGAGAAATGAGGCGGCACCAATCAATGCACATCGTTTTCAAAAGGATACCCCTTGTGTACAAAATGGTACTTGTTTTGATTGTAAGAAGTCAGGGTGTATATGTTCACAAATTTTGCTGACAAGGTTTAGTCAGAAACAAAATAGAATAAAAATCATTCTTGTGAATGAAAATTTAGGATTTTAGAAGGTGGTAAAAGTGAGGAGTACATATGAATAAAAAGAGAAAGTCATGGGGAGTGGCATCTTTGACGATTTTTTTAGCAGCATTATGTGTCTTTTTATTCTCTGCATATCAACTTTTCATGATGTTGGTACCATATTATTTGGGTGGTAAGGAGTATACAGAAGTTAAGAAAGTAGCTGTAATTTCTGAGGTAGCTGGAGAAGGTATGGAGCAAGCGAGTACTTTTAAAGTTGATTTTGAGCAATTACTTCAATTAAACCCAGATACAATAGCTTGGATTCGTTTTGATGAACCAGCAATTATCAGCTATCCAGTTGTAAAAAGCAAGGATAATCAAGAGTATTTAACAAAAACATTTGATGCAAATGATAATAAGTTGGGTGCTATCTTTATGGATATGAACAATCATGCAGATTTTCAAGATTCAAACACATTTATTTATGGACATAATATGCAAGTGGGTGGAGAGATGTTTTCACAGTTAAATTCCTACGCTGATGAGACATTTTATAAGGCACATCCGTATTTTTACATCTATACTCCAGATGGGAAAGTTAGAACCTATGAGGTGTTTGCAGCTGCAGTTGTAAAAGATACATCAGAGCATTATAATATTGCATATCAAACACCAGAAGAGTTTTTGGCGTATTTAGAGAGATGTAAAAGTGAGTCGAATTATCAAACAGGAGTCATTGTGAATCAAGATTCAAAGATAGTAAGTCTTTCTACATGTACAAATATTAATGATGACGAACGATTCCTGTTACAAGGAGTTTTGGTGAATGAAGAATAAAGGGAAGAGTGAAGAGTATGGCAGATCGATTTGACATTGGCGATATTATTCGTTTAAAGAAACCACATCCGTGTGGCAGTGCAGAGTGGGAAGTATTAAGGGTAGGAGCTGATTTTCGATTGAAGTGTCTAGGGTGTGGTCATCAAATTATGGTACCACGCCGTTTGGTAGAGAAGAACACAAAAGAAATTACGAAAAAAGCTTGAAACAAGAAAATTCTTATGGTAGAATAAAAAACTGTGACGTACCGTTAAATTCTATTAACGGACACAGATTCCTTGTTCTCGGACGAACCGAGAGCCAGAGACCATAAGGAGGTGCAGAACATGAACAAGTATGAATTAGCTGTTGTTGTCAGCGCAAAAATCGAAGACGAAGCTAGAGCTGCAGTAATCGAAAAAGTAAAAGAGTTGATTACTCGTTTTGGTGGAAACGTAACTGACGTTGATGAGTGGGGCAAGAGAAGATTTGCTTACGAAATCCAGAAAATGAAAGAAGGATTTTACTACTTCGTACACTTCGAGTCTGATAGTACTGTTCCAGGAGAAGTTGAACAACGTATCCGTATCATGGACAACGTACTCAGATATTTATGCGTTAGACAGGAAGCATAGAGAAGAGAGGTATATATGAATAAAGTGGTTTTAGTGGGTCGATTGACAAGAGACCCTGAAGTTAGATATTCACAAGGTGATACAGCAACGGCAGTTGCAAGATATACAGTAGCAGTAGATCGCAAATTTAAGCGAGATGGAGAACCAACTGCAGATTTTATTCCATGTGTAGCTTTTGGGCGAGCAGGTGAGTTTGCAGAAAAGTATTTTCGTCAAGGTATGAGAGTTTCTGTATCTGGTAGAATTCAGACAGGAAGCTACACAAACAAAGATGGGAATAAGGTTTATACAACAGATGTTATTGTAGAGGAGCAGGAATTTGCTGAAAGCAGAGCAGAAAGTGAAGCAAATAGAACTTCGTTCTCTTCAGCAGCACCAAGTCCAGCACCAAGTGTTGATGCAGGCGATGGATTTATGAATATTCCAGATGGAATAGATGAAGAGTTGCCATTTAACTAACTTCTAAAGCCATAATTATCAAAATAGGAGGTAATGGAGATGGCTTACGAAAAAGGTAGCAAACCAGAAGGTGGCTTCAAAAAAAGAGGTCCAGCACGCAGAAGAAAAAAAGTTTGCGTATTCTGTGGAAAAGAGAATAACGAAATCGATTATAAAGACGTAGCAAAATTGAAAAAATATGTTTCTGAAAGAGGAAAAATTCTTCCAAGAAGAATCACAGGAAACTGTGCAAAACATCAGAGAGCTCTTACAGTTGCAATTAAGAGAGCAAGACATATTTCTTTAATGCCATACGTTCAGGATTAATTGAACGACAAAAAAGGGGAATCGGATAAGCCGATTTCCCTTTTTTATATTATCATGTATCATCAATAGTATTTATTTGTATCTTAGTTTTCTATATTCTCCAGGCGTCATTCCATATTTTCCTTTAAATAGATTATAAAAGTGAGTACGATTTGTAAAATTTAATGACTGTGCAATGCTAGAAATGGGGATGTCGGTGCTTTCTAAAAGTTTTGCGGCTTTCTTAAGGCTATATGTAAGACTGTAGTCAAAAAGGCACATCCCAGAATATCTTTTTACAACAGTATTAATGTAGTTTCCACTATAATTTAGAAGTTGAGATAATTCTTTACGGTTTAAAGAACCATTTGTATCTTCTAATAAGTGATTAATTCGTGAAAAGAGAAATAAATCAGCACTTGTGTGTAAACTTACAGGTGTGGCATGAAATAATTCTTTATTATTTAGATAAGAAAAAAGTTTGCAAATGTTATATTTTATTCCATATATCGTACCAAATGAAGTAGATAATATTAAATGAATCAATTCTTCAGAGATGTCATGAAGTTCTTCCATGCTATTTTTATTTTTGAAAGAAGGAAAGATATCTAAGTAATTTTTTTGTTCGTCAGATAAAATATTTTCTTTAAGAAAATTAAAAACAAAATTATTATCAGGTTGATTGTCATGATGGTAAAAATTCTCTTGTTCTGAGATTAGTTGTAATATAAATTCGGATGACATCCCAATAAAGAGTATTTTTGCTTTATCATAAAACTTCTCTCTGTGTTTAATATTTCGATTAATAATGCAGCAGGAACCTGTGCTGTAATGATAATCATTCCCTTCTATTTGCTGTATTACATCACCTTCTAAAATGATCATAAGTTCAAAAAAATTGTGTCGATGAAGTTCCCTAGAGTTGAATTTGCTTAACGCTGAGTTTTTATTGATTTTATGATAAGAATTTTGTCCCAGTGAAAACATAAAAATATTAATAAAATCATCATCTGAAAGACCACTACAGTATTCTAAAGTCATTTGAATGGGAGATGAAATGTCAATATATGCAGTGTTGCTATTAGGATTATGAACTTCCAGAATCTTCTTGGAATTGTTTGTTTCATTCATATACTTACCTCCATTAATCTATCACATATATGATACAAATTTATCTCTTTAATACATTTTTATGACATTGTTGAATTTAGTTAAAGTTGATAAAATTGAAATATATTAATTCGAATTATATACAATATACACAAAAAAGTAAAGGAGAGTATGCGAGATGAAGGAAACGAAATATTTAAAGTGGTATCAAAAATTTGCATATGGAACGGGGGATATTGCAGGGAATTGTGGTTATTGTTTAATGTCTAGTTTCATCATGCTGTACTTATCCAATGCCGTAGGCTTAAATACAGCAATTATTGGTGTTCTTATGATGGTTTCAAAGATATTTGATGGATTTACAGATGTTTTATTTGGAAACTTGATGGATAAAACGAAGAGTAAACTTGGTAAAGCTAGACCATGGATGTTATTTGGTCAAATTGGGGTATCAATTACACTGTTTTTAAGTTTTTGTATACCTAATTTGAGTCCGACAGTGCAGTACATATATTTCTTCATTTTTTACACTGCATATAATGCAATCTTTTATACGGCAAATAGTATTTCTTATGCAGCACTTGCAGCTAAGATAACTAAAAACTCTGAAGAACGTGTACAGTTAGGTTCTATACGTTTTATATTTGCTACATTAACGACATTGGTTATTTCTTATACAGCAATGGGACTAGTAGAACGCTTTGGTGGAGGTGTGAGAGGATGGAGAACAGTTGCTCTTATCTTTTCATTAATTGCTCTTGTAGTAAATACGTTTAGCGTGCTTATGGTAAAAGAAGTTCCAGATTTAGAAGATGAGAAACAAGTCAAAGAAAATGTTATTGAAGAAAAAATAGGTTTTTTAGAATCATTCCGTCTTCTTTTTAAAAATAAATATTTTCTTATCGTACTTGTTATTTATCTTATTAATTATATTTACAGTGGTATTACACAAGGTGTTGGTATCTATTTTATGACATATTATATGGGAAATGCTGCACTCTTGGGAACATTTTCCTTAGTAAGTTTGATACCAGTTGTCATTATACTTTCATTAACTCCAGTCCTTGTAAAGAAATGTGGAAGTATGTGGAAGATGAATGTAATTAGTAGAATAATTTCACTTATCCTAGGTATTGGATTTATTGTTGCTGCTATGAATAAAAACCTTGTTCTTATGTTGGTTTTCGCTTTCTTTCGTAATATGGCAGGCGGCCCTCTTACTGGAACATTAAATGCATTTGTTGCTGAAACCAGTGATTATACATGGCGTACACAAAAGAAAAGAATAGATGGGGTTATTTTTAGCTGTTCTTCTGTAGGTGTGAAAGTAGGTGGTGGTTTAGGAAGTGCACTCCTAGGACTTATGCTTGAGTTGGGAGGATTTGATGGAAAAGCAGCAGTTCAAACAGCTTCAGCAATAAATATGATATTTGTGTTATATGCTGTGGTGCCAGTTATCTTTGGTGCAATTTTATTATTTTTCATTTGGCAATTAAAGGTAGAGCAGGCAAATCGTGATTGGGATAAAGAGCATATAGAAGGAGAGACTGTATGATAAGAGAAAATTTTAATAGTAATTGGAGTGTACAAAAGGATACTGGACAGGTGTCAGCTAGTTTTATGAGTAATGGTGAAGAAAAAAGTATTCATCTCCCTTATGATTCAATGATTCATGAAGAACGTACACCTGATACACCAAATGGTGCACAAACTGGATTTTATCCAGGGGGAAGGTATATATTTCAAAAACGGTTTAAAGCCCCTAAGGAATGGATGAAGGGAGAAGTTTTTCTAGAGTTTGAAGGGGTATATCAGAAGGCAGAAGTATATCTAAATGGTGTATTTCTTAAAAGAAATCTGTATGGTTATTCTAACTTTTATGTAAAATTAAATGACTGGATTCGTTATGGCGAAGAGAATATAGTAAAAGTTATTGCAGATAATTCGTCGGTTCCCAATAGTAGATGGTATACAGGAAGTGGAATTTATAGAAATGTAAAATTAATTGTAGGTCAATCTGTACATATGGTGTTGGATGGTATAAAAATTTGTACAATGTCAGCAAATGAAAAGGATGCCGTAATTCAAATAAAGTCTTCTTTCTATAATGTTTCTTTGGTTAGAGAAACAGTGAATGTTTTGGTTAAAATATTTAAAGGTGAAGAGAAGATTTGTGAGGAGAAACAGAAGCTAGTTATTTGTCCACAAAGTATAGAAAAATCTATGAGTCAATTTTGTATTTTATATCCGAACTTGTGGAGTTGTGATAATCCACATTTGTATAGATGTGAAGTGATAGTAGAAAAAGAAGGGGTAGTTCTTGATAAGACAGAAGAGTTTTTTGGGATTAGAACGCTTACAATAGATGCGAAATATGGTGTTCGTATCAATGGCGAATCGGTAAAATTAAGAGGAACTTGTATTCATCATGATAATGGAATCCTTGGAGCAGCAACCTTTGACAAAGCAGAAGAGAGACGTTGCAGGCAGCTTAAAGAAGCAGGATTCAATAGTATTAGAAGTTCTCACCATCCGATTAGTAAGGCAATGTTAAGTGCGTGTGACAGAATGGGGATCTTGGTGATGGATGAATTAAGTGATATGTGGACAATTCATAAGAACCCAGCTGACTTTGCTTCTGATTTTTCTAGCTGTTGGGAGGAAGTGGTTGAATCAATGGTCGCTAAAGATTATAATCATCCTTCTGTAATCCTTTACTCAGTAGGAAATGAGATTCAGGAAGCAGGAACAGAAGCAGGTGCTGTTTGGAATAGAAGATTGTGCAGTAAGTTCCATGAACTTGATTCATCACGATACACAACAAATGGCTTAAATGGTTTGATGGCAGCAGGTTATCGTATGCTCCAAATTATGAAAGATGTCTCTTTAGCTGTTACACAAGAAGATGGTCAAGAGGATAAGGCAGGAAGCAATGCTATGAATAGTTTTATGAGTTTCATGTCTGGGGCAAAGGGGGATAAATTTGCTCTTCATCCACTTATGACAGAGGCTTTAGAAGGGTGTTCATCATCTTGTGATGTAATTGGATTAAATTATCTTACAGCACGTCATGAGCTGGAAAAACAAATACATCCACATAAGGCTGTTGTAGGAACAGAAACATTTCCAGCAGATATTGTGAGATTGTGGGATATTGTAGAAAGAAATCCACATGTAATTGGAGATTTTACATGGACGGGATATGATTACTTAGGTGAAGCTGGATGTGGCATATTTCATTATGATGGCAAGGAGAATTTTTCAAGTATATATCCAGAACGAACAGCGTATATAGGTGATATAGATTTAATAGGATATAGAAGACCTTTGAGTTTTCTAAGAGAAATTGTTTATGGAATACGTAAGAAACCATATATTGCTGTAGAAAGGCTGAACTACAAAGGGAAAACTCCTTCTAAAACACCTTGGATGTATAAAGATGTTGTATCAAGTTGGACGTGGCCAGGGTACGAAGGGGTATCAGCAGATGTGGAGGTTTATTCAGAAGCAGAAGAAGTAGAGCTATTTCTTAATGGGCATACTTTGGGTAAAAAAAGAGCAGGGAGAGAAGTGGGGTATGTTACTCATTATGAGGTACCATACACTAGAGGTTGTTTAGAGGTTATAAACTATAGAAATGGGAAGGAAAAAGAGCGGTATCAATTATTAACAGCAAATGAGCCAACAAATATTAAGTTAGAAGTAGAAGGTGATAGGCTTGCTAATTTAGAAGAGTTATCTTTTATAACAATTAAGGTTGTAGACGAAGAGGGGAGAGTAAATCTTTTTAGGAAAAAACATATTTCTGTAAAGGTAGAAGGTCCAGGTGTCCTAGAAGCTCTAGGAAGTGCAAATCCATCTTCTTATGAGTCGTATGATGATTCACAATGTGATACTTATGATGGATATGCAATGGGAATTATCCGTGGTACAGGAGAAGAAGGTTGTATACAAGTCATTGTGGAGGCAGAAGGTTGCGATAGTCAAGTAGTTCAGATTTACTATTCTTAACAAAATTGTTATAATTTTGTCTATTTTACGAAATTAAAAAGGGTTTTTTAATAGAAAAAAAGCAAAAAATATATTAATTTTGCATAAAAAACAGAGTAATATGATTATATTTATTGCTATTTAAATATAATTTGATAGAATAGAGATAGACTTTATTATCACAATTCAATAAAGGAAAATAAAAAAGGAGATTTGATACTATGAAGGTATTAGTTATTGGAGGGGTTGCCGCTGGTACAAAAGCAGCCGCTAAGCTAAAACGAGAAGACAGAAGTATGGAAATTACAGTGATTACAAAGGACAAGAATATCTCCTATGCAGGATGCGGATTGCCATATTATGTCGGGGGGCTTATACAAACAGAAGAGGAATTGATCGTAAACACTCCTCAGAAGTATTCAGGACTTACAGGTGTAGAAGTTAAAACTGCAACAGAAGCATTAGCTGTAGATACAGAAAAGAAAGAAGTACTTGTGAAGAATCTTTCTAACCAAACACAAGAAACTTATGCTTATGATAAGCTAATCATTGCAACAGGTGCTTCTCCTATGGATTTGCCAATAGAGGGGAAAGAGCGTCAAGGAGTGTTCCAGATGAGAACTCCAGAAGATGCTGTCAATATTCGTGCATATGCTGAAGAAAAACAAGTAAAAAAAGCAGTAGTAATTGGGGCTGGATTTATTGGATTAGAAGCAGCAGATAATCTGAAAGAAAAGGGGATTTCAGTAACAGTAATCGATTTTGCAAATCAGTTGTTACCAAATGTAGTGGATTCAGAAATGGCAGAATATACAAGAAAGCATCTGTTAAGAGAAGGAATTCGTGTTTTAACAGGAACAACTGCAGAATCTGTGCTTGGGGAAGACTATGTTACAGGAGTAAAAACTTCTGCTGGAGTGTTGGCTTGTGATATGCTCATTATGGCAGCTGGAATTCGTCCTAATACACAATTTTTACAAGAAACAGAGATTGAGATGTCTAGAGGGCTTATCTTAGTTGATGAAAAAATGCAGACAAATATTGCTGATGTGTATGCAGCAGGTGATTGCGTTATGGTTAAAAATCGTATCACAGGAGAGCGTCAATGGTCACCAATGGGCTCCTCAGCAAATATGGAAGGGCGTACTCTTGCACAGGTTCTTGCTGGAGAGGAAAAATCTTATCCAGGTGTTTTAGGAACAGGTGTAGTAAAACTTCCAGGACTTAATGTTGGAAGAACTGGACTTACAGAGGAACAGGCAAGAAAAGCAGGATATGACGTTATTACAGCCTTGGTTCCTACAGACGATAAGGCACACTACTATCCAGATGCTTCATTCTTTATCACAAAATTAATTGCAGATAAGACAACACACAAATTACTTGGGGTACAAGTACTTGGAGAGCATAGTGTTGATAAGATGGTAGATATTGCAGTTATGGGAATGAATATGGGAGCAGTTCTTGAGGATTTTGAGAATGCAGATTTCGCATATGCACCTCCATTTTCTACTGCAATTCACCCATTTGTTCAAGCTGTTTATGTGCTTTTGAACAAGATTCATGGGGAAATCGTAAGTATGACTCCACTAGAGTATGCACAAGGCAAAGCAGAGGACTATCAGGTCTTAGATGTAGGGTTAGAGCCTTCTATTCGTGGAGCAGTGTATGTTGATTTGGCTAAGGTAAATGGAGAAATTCCAGGATTAGACAAAGATGGAAAATACTTATTAGTATGTGCAAAAGGTAAGAGAGCATATTTCTTACAGAATAGAATGCGTTTCTATGGATATGAAAACACAGTTGTATTAGAGGGATCTACATTCTTTAATGATGTAAAGGTTAAAAATGTATCTGGTGGAGTAACAAAAGAAGAAGAAACAGCAGTAAAAGCTTGGGGATTCTTAAAGGATAAGACAATACCAGGAACATTTAATGGTCGTATCATTACAAGAAACGGAAAAATTACAGCTGAGGAAACAAGAACAATTGCAGAAGCGGCAGAGAGATTCGGAAGTGGAGAAGTTACAATGACTTCACGTTTAACTGTTGAAATTCAAGGTGTTCCTTATGAAAATATCGAACCATTGAGAGAATTTATCCTTGAGCATGGAATGGAAACAGGTGGAACAGGTTCTAAAGTACGTCCAGTTGTTTCATGTAAAGGAACTACATGCCAGTATGGTTTGATTGATACATTTGACCTTTCCGAAGAGATTCATGAGAGATTTTATCATGGATATCAAAATGTAAAACTTCCTCATAAATTTAAAATAGCAGTTGGTGGATGTCCAAATAACTGTGTGAAGCCAGATTTGAACGATATAGGAGTTATTGGTCAGAAGATACCATACGTTGATTTAGAGAAGTGTCGTGGATGTAAAGTATGTCAAGTAGAAGAAAGTTGTCCAATCCACATTGCGAAACTGGAAGATGGAAAAATCCGTTTGGATGCCAATGCATGTAACCATTGTGGAAGATGTGTAGGTACTTGTCCATTCCACGCAGTAGAAGACAGCATGAGTGGATACCGTATTTACATAGGTGGACGTTGGGGCAAGAAGATTACCCAAGGACAATATTTAGATAGAGTATTTACAGATAAAGAAGAAGTATTATCTATTATCGAAAAAGCAATTCTTCTATTCCGTGAACAAGGGATTACAGGAGAGCGTTTTGCTGATACTGTGGCAAGAATTGGATTTGATTCTGTTCAAGAGCAGCTTCTTGCAGATGATTTGTTAAAGAGAAAAGAAGAAAATATTAAAGCAGTAAAACATATGGTAGGAGGAGCAACCTGTTAATACATTTTTAAATCTGAACAAGTAAAAAACAATGGAATAAACTGTATTTCTATGATAAAATGGTGGAATCATAAAAGAAAAGAGGAGAGTACATGAATTTAAGTAAAGACGATTTAAAGAAGATACGTGGCTTAATTGTATTCACATTGATTCTTCTGATTGGATTATTGAATTACAGGTTGATTCTAGACGTGATTAAAAGATGTATTGGCATTGCTTTTCCATTTATACTGGGAGGCGCACTTGCTTTTGTGTTAAATGTTCCGATGAATTTTTTTGAAAGAAAGTTATTTCAAAATCAATTTATGAAGGACAATAAATTTACGCAAAAACTGGGACGGCCTCTCAGTTTGTTAATTACGATTTTTGCTGTTTTTGGAGTAATTGTGCTTGTGATTTTTGTTGTAGTACCAGAGTTGGCAGCCACTTTTCTAGCATTAGGTAAAAGTATTCAAGATTTTATTCCAAAGCTTCAAGTATGGACGGAGAAACTGGTTAATAACGATTACGTTGAGGAGTGGATTGGAAACCTAATTATTGACTGGGAAAGTATTTTGAATCAAGCAGTGGAGTTTTTTAAATCTGGTGCAAGTAATGTATTAGGTTCTACATTTAGAGTTGTAAAGCGTGTAGCCAGTGGTATTACAACATTTATCATAGCATTGGTATTTTCCTGCTATATTTTATTACAAAAAGAGAAATTAAATATACAGATTCGCAAAGTAATGTATGCATATTTAAAAAAGGAACATGTAGAGAAGGTATTAAATGTCTGCTCTCTGACTTATAAAACATTCTCTAGCTTTTTAACTGGACAATGTGTAGAGGCAATTATACTGGGAACGATGTTTGTTGTATGTATGACCATTTTGAAAATGCCATACGCACTTCTTGTAGGGGTTTTAATCTCCTTTACGGCATTGATTCCTATATTTGGGGCATTTATTGGATGTATCGTAGGAACATTTTTAATTTTAATGGTAGACCCTATGCAGGCTCTTGTGTTTTTGATTATGTTCCTAGTACTTCAACAGATTGAAGGTAATTTAATATATCCTAGAGTTGTAGGTGGTTCTGTTGGACTTCCATCAATTTGGGTATTGTCTGCTGTAAGTATTGGAGCAAGTCTAATGGGAATTGTTGGAATGTTAATATTTATTCCTATTGTTTCCGTAATCTATGCACTATTTCGTGCCAATGTTTATGGTCATTTAGAAGAAAAGGGACTGTGTATTCATCCAAAATTTGGGGAACCTATAGAGAAGGAATCTTCCAAAGAGGAGGAAGAAGTGCTATAATGATTGGTTGGAGGATTAGTTTGATTTAAGGAATAAGGTTTAGAGGGAATAACATGGGAAAGAAGGATGTGCGTTTGAAAGGACAGCTCAAATCGTATATGAGATGGCCTTTGATTATGACCATACTGCTAATTGCAATGAATCTGTGGATGTATCAAATTGATAAGAATGCAGGATTGTTGATGACGTTATTTGTATTTATTTATCTTGTCATCGTTAGTGTTTTATATTTCCATAATCGATCGTTGATTCTGGCAGATTTGATTGAGTTTTCTACGCAGTATCAAGAGATTCAGACGGTACTTTTACAAGATCTTGCGATTCCATATGCTATTACATCAGGTGATGGATATATTTTGTGGAAAAATAAATGTTTTCAAGAGCTGCTAGATGGAAAGGATAAATTGATTCAAAAGGTTCTTCCAGAGATAAGTCCTGGGATATTTCCAAGCGAGAATGGAGGAAGAACGCATCTAGAGGTTCAGTACAAGGAACGGGATTATCAAGTTGAGATTAGACGTATTTCATTAGAAGAATTTAGTGAAAACGAGAAGTTATTGCAGATGCCCAAAGGTGAAGAGTATTTCATTGCTATATCTATGAAAGATGTTACAGAGTTAAATGCATATATACGAGAGAATGAGGAGCAAAAGCTAGTTGCAGGTCTCATCTATATTGATAATTATGATGAGGTGATGGAAAGTGTTGAAGAAGTTCGTCAGTCCTTGTTGGTAGCATTGATAGACCGTAAGATTAATAAATATATTGGCGATGTAGATGGAATTGTAAAGAAGCTGGAAAATGATAAGTATTTCATTGCAATTAAAAAAGAAAGCTGCCGCAAATTTGAAGCAGACAAATTTTCTTTATTAGAGGAAGTGAAACAAGTCAATATAGGAAATGTTCGACCAGCCACCTTAAGTATTGGATTAGGACTTAATACAGCCACGTATACACAAAGCTATAACTATGCTCGTATGGCAATAGATTTGGCACTGGCTAGAGGTGGAGATCAAGCGGTCTTAAAGGATTGCAAAGGGATTACTTATTATGGTGGAAAGAAAGAGCAGACGGCAAAAAATACACGTGTGAAAGCAAGAGTAAAAGCAGAGGCTCTTAGGGAGTTTATAGTATCGAAGGATCAAGTAATTGTTATGGGACATAGAATTGCTGATCCCGATTCTTTTGGTGCATGTATGGGAATTTATCGTGCAGCAGTTGCATTAGAAAAGAAAGCACACATTGTAATTAATGATGTTAGTACTTCGATTAGGCCACTTTATGATGAGATTATACAAAGTGGGGTATACGAAAAGGACATCTTTTTGACATCAAATGAAGTATTAGATTATATTACAGATAATGCGATGGTAGTTGTTGTTGACACGAATAAACCTCAAATGACGGATTGTCCAGAACTTTTAAAGCTTTCAAAGACAATCGCTGTTTTGGATCACCATAGACAAAGTAGTAACATGATAGAGAATGCGGTATTATCTTATGTAGAGCCATATTCGTCTTCCACATGCGAGATGGTTGCTGAGTTACTACAGTATATTGTTGAGGATATTAAGTTTCCTTCTGTTGAGGCAGATTGTCTTTATGCAGGAATTATGATAGACACAAGGAATTTTATGAATCGAACTGGAGTAAGGACATTCGAGGCAGCAGCGTATTTAAGACGTTGTGGAGCAGATATCACGAGAGTTCGTAAAATGTTCCGTGACGACATTGATTCCTATCGAGCAAAGGCAGAAGCCGTTAGGTTAGCAGAGGTTTATCGCAGGGAATATGCCATTGCAGAGTGTCCAGGTGATATCACAAGTCCAACAGTTTTAGCAGCACAGGCTGCCAATGAACTTTTAGATATCAGTGGTATTAAAGCGTCATTTGTGCTTACAGTGTATAACGGACGTACTTATTTAAGTGCTCGTTCTATTGATGAAGTGAATGTACAGATTATAGCTGAAAAGTTAGGTGGTGGAGGCCATATTAACTCAGCAGGAGCACAGTTTGAACATACAAATGTTAATAAAGTGATTTCGATTTTAAAGCAGACAATTGATCAAATGATTGAGGAAGGAGATATTTAAGTATGAAGGTAATTTTATTAGAAGATGTAAAATCTCTTGGAAAAAAAGGAGATATAGTAAATGTAAATGATGGTTATGCAAGAAACTTTATTTTACCTAAGAAGTTAGGGGTAGAAGCAACTGGTAAAAATCTAAATGATTTGAAACTTCAAAAGAACAATGAAGCAAAGATTGCACAAGAAAATTTAGATGCAGCAAAGGCACTTGCAAAACAATTAGGTGAAGGGAAAGTTGTTTTAACAATAAAAGTAGGTGAAGGTGGAAGAACATTTGGATCTGTTTCAAGCAAGGAGATTGCAGAGGCAGTAAAAGAGCAGCTTCATTTAGATATTGATAAAAAGAAAATCCAAGTGAAAGAGGCAATCAAAACACTTGGTACACATATCGTATCAGTTAAATTACATCCTGAAGTGACTGCACAGTTAAATGTATCAGTGAAAGAGGCATAAGATAGATTTATGGAAGCAGCAATAAAGAGGATTTTGCCACATAGTACAGAAGCAGAGCAAGCTGTAGTTGGGGCAATGCTGATGGATAAAGATGCGATTGTGACTGCATCAGAGATTCTGTCAGGAGCAGATTTTTATCAAAATGCATATGGTGTGTTATTTGATGCTATGGTGGGCTTGTTTCAGACAGGTAAGCCAGTAGATTTAATTACCTTGCAAGAATATTTGAAAGAAAATAATGCACCACCTGAAATTAGTGGATTAGAATTTGTAAGGGATTTATTGGTGAATGTACAGACTTCTGCAAATGTTAAGTATTATGCAGAAATTGTACGAGAGAAATCGACACTTCGTAAAATGATTAAGATTAACGAAGAAATAGCAAATGCCTGTTATTTAGAAAACCAACCATTGGATCGAATCATGGATTCGGCAGAAAAGAGGATTTTTGAAATTACGCAACAGGGAAATAGTCAGGATTACACACCAATTAAACAGGTGGTTTTAAATGCCCTAGAAGTTATTGAAAAAGCATCAAAAACAAAGGGAACTGTTACAGGAATTCCAACAGGTTTTATTGATTTGGATTATAAGCTGTCAGGACTTCAACGCTCGGATTTAATCTTAGTAGCAGCCAGACCATCTATGGGAAAGACTGCATTTGTGTTGAATATTGCACAGCATGTAGCTTTTAGGCAACAAAAGGCAGTTGCAATTTTTAGTCTTGAAATGTCAAAGGAGCAGTTGGTAAATCGTTTATTTTCTTTGGAATCGCATGTGGATGCACAAGTTTTACGAACAGGTAATCTCAAAGATACAGACTGGGAAAAATTAATCGAGGGTGCAGGCACTATTGGAAAATCAAAATTAATTATTGATGATACTTCTGGTATTTCTATTACAGAAATGCGATCAAAGTGCAGAAAGTACAAATTAGAAACAGGACTTGATTTGATTATCATAGACTACTTACAATTGATGAGTGGGAGTGGTGGAAGAAGCAACGAAAGTCGTCAGCAGGAAATTTCAGAGATATCTCGTTCATTAAAAGGACTTGCAAGAGAATTGAATGTTCCAGTTATTGCACTATCGCAGCTTAGTCGTGCAGTAGAGCAAAGAACAGATAAAAGACCAATGTTATCGGATTTAAGAGAGTCTGGTGCAATCGAACAGGACGCAGATGTTTGTATGTTTATATATCGTGAGGACTATTATGTCCCCGATACAGAAGACAAAAATATAGCCGAAATCATTATAGCAAAGCAAAGAAATGGTCCAGTAGGAACTGTAAGATTGGCTTGGATGCCACAGTATACCCGATTTGGAAACGAGTTACGTCAGGATTCCTAGTCAATACGCATATAAGAAAATGCCAAAAACGGGTTGTCCATATTTAAGGGGCAGATGTTTTTGGCATTTTGTTTTATTATGTAAGTATCTTTTTTAATCGTACAATAGGGTGTTCTCTTACAGACTCCTTGCGATTTGATTGTTGTTGTCGTATGAGCATGTCCAATTTTCTAAAGCGTTCTTCCTCTTGTCGTTCTTTTGCTTGAAGAAGGAAATCCATTTCACGAATGACATTAGAAGATATGTTTTTGCTTAAATCTGCTTGTAAAATTTGATTGTTATTTGCCAGTGCGTCTTTTATTGCATCAAAAATAAAAATACGCACTTGTTCTAATTGAGTATCTTGTAACGTTTCTTCCCTAGTTTTCTCTGGTAATTTAGGTACTTCAGATTTCGCTTCTGCTTCAGCTTTTTGAAGTTTTAACTTTGTAGATTTTAATTCAGGAATTAAAGGTTTCAAATCCTTTAAGTTCATCCCAGCGTTCTTTAGTTTTTTTATGCAGCAGAAAAGCTGAATATCTTCTTTGGTATAATAGCGATGTCCCATTTCTGTACGCCCTACGACAAGTTCTAGCTCTTCTTCCCAATAACGAAGAACATGAGCCTCTACAGAAACTTGTTTTGCTGCTTCAGAAATCATAAATCTGACTTCACTCATATTTTAATATACCTCCCTAAATAGATTCATAATATTGTGTACAGTATTTATTATAGCATGGGATTTTTGGGAAATGCCGATTAATCGTTCGCCAAATTTTGGCAGAAATATGCTTAATTTTTCAAATAATTACAAAGGATGTGGGAAAAATAAAAAAGAAGAAATCAGATTTATAAGTTGTTATGCTTATAAAATCTGATTTCTTCTTTAAGTTGTGATATCTTAAGAATGCTAATCCAATTATTCTGCTGAAATAGCACCTGTTGGACAGGAAGCTGCACATGCTCCGCAATCTACGCAAGCATCAGCATCGATTACGTATTTTCCATCTCCTTCAGAGATAGCTCCTACTGGACATTCTCCTTCGCAAGAACCACAGCTTACACATTCATCGCTAATTACGTGTGCCATAATAAGTACCCTCCTTTTTGGAATTCCCGATAAGGCTCAACCATTACCGTTATCATCATTGTAATACAAACGAAAGAATTATACAAGTGATTTTGTGCTCTAAATTCAGTGCAATCCATATGATAAAAATAGCAAAAAATCATAAAAATG
>JAHLFA010000095.1 GCA_018883985.1 Candidatus Ruminococcus intestinipullorum
TTTTTCCCCTTAATTCCTCATCTGAAAGTGCCTTTATTTCAGGTTCTAATGCTTCTATCCTATCTACAATTGGATAAATTCTCTTCAACTCATTTTTACTGTGAGTTCCAAAAATTTTATCAAATAAACCCATAATCCGTCCTATTCTCCTTGTCTCATTTTACTTTGTACTTCATTCTATCACTAACTTTCCTTGAATTCAACCAATTCATAAAGCACTTTCCTAATATTAAAAAAATAAATGCATAAGAGTCCAATAGACTCTCACGCATTTATTTCCTAGCTATAATTACTTATTGTCATTATTATCATTGTGATCTCTTGTTAAATCATCTGCAGCATCGTCAATTGTATCTGTAACACCATCTGTCACATCATTGACCCCGTCTGTTACATCATCTACTACATCTCCTGCTGCACCGTGATCTTCTCGATCATTGTTATCGATACGATCTTCATCTTGGTTATCATTCATTCCATTTTCATCTTTTGTTGCGTCATTTACAGTGTCATTTTGCCCACTATTATTTCCACAGGCTACAGTTCCTAACATAACAAAGGCACACATCATTAAAAGCATTGCATTTTTTAATTTTTTCATAATTTCTCCCCTTTTCACAAATATAGTCTTACACAAATAACATGCTCCAATATAAACAATTTATGAATGGGAAATTTTTACAATTATTTTTTATCTGCAATACCTCTCATCTTTTCTAATGCACGATTTTCTAATTGACGTACTCGTTCCTTTGTAATACCTAAGCTTTCACCAATCTCTTCTAATGTATGAACTTGTCCATCTTCTAATCCATAGCGAAGTCGAATAATTTTTTTCTCTTTTTCATTTAATTTTTCTAAAAACTCTTGTACTTCTTCTTTCTGTATTAAAGATGCAACAGCATCCTCTGGCGAGTTTTTGCTCTCATCTTCAATAAAATCTTCTAAACTACTATCCTCTTCTTCACCTACTGGTGTCTCGAGCGAAACAGGACTCTTTAGATAGGTTAATAATCTTTCTACATCTTTCACTTCCATGTGAAGTTCCCTTGCAATTTCCTCTGGTGCCACTTCACGCCCCAATGTTTGTTGCATTTGCGTCGCTGTTCTGCTCACTTTATTCATATTCTGTGCCACGTGAACTGGTACACGAATTTCCCTAGATTGGGAATCGATTGCTCTTAAAATCGCTTCTTTAATCCACCATGCTGCATACGTAGAAAACTTATTACCTCTCGTATAATCAAACTTCTCTACGGCATGCATCAATCCCATATTTCCTTCTTGAATCAAATCCATGAATTGAAGTCCACGTCCTACATAATGCCTTGCTACCTTGACAACTAAACGTAGATTTGCTTCTTCTAGACGATGCTTTGCCTCTTCATCACCTTGTGCAATTCTCTTTCCAAGCTCCACTTCCTCTTCGGCTGTTAACAAAGGGATATTTCCTATTTCCTTTAAATACAACTTTAGTGGCTCAGTCATATTTACAGACTCTGGCACTGAAATCTTTTCTTCCAACTCTTCTTTCATAAATGATATACCTTTCTTTTTTCTTCTGTAATTTAAAATTGAATTACATCACTCATTCCATACATACCTGGTTTCTTTCCAGCCAAAAATTTCGCTGCCTCTACTGCACCTTTTCCAAATACACTTCTAGAATAAGCCGTATGTTTAAACTCGATGACTTCATCAATTCCTGCAAAAATCACTTCATGTTCCCCTACAATTGTTCCCCCTCTAACAGCAGAGATTCCAATTTCTTTTTCTTCTCTCTTTCTTCGTTCCTGACTTCTATCATACACATAATGATATTCTTGATTTAATGCATCATTCACAGCGTCAGCTAATGCCAATGCTGTTCCACTTGGTGCATCTAATTTTTGATTATGGTGGCGTTCTACCAACTCAATATCATAGCCAGCACGGCCAAGTACCTTGGCAGCATTCTGTAACAATTTACACAATAAATTGATTCCCATTGACATATTTGCTGATTTTAAAATTGCAATTTTCTCTGCTGTCTTCTCAACCTTTTCTAGCTGCTCCTCAGACAATCCTGTAGAACACAATACAACTGGCAGGTTCTTTGCTTCACAATATTCTAAAAGTCCGTCTATAGCAGCTGCATTTGAAAAATCAATGACTACATCTGCTGTTTCTTGACACTGACTAATTGTTTCATACACTGGATACGTATTACTAATTCCTGTAAATGTATCAATTCCTGCAACAATCTCCACTTGAGAGTCTGCTGCTATCAATTCTGTAATCACTCTTCCCATTCTTCCATTGCAACCATGCATAATTACTCTAACCATAATCTATATCCTCCTAACTTATCTCTTCTGTAATTGTACTCATGACAAAAAGGATATCACATGTAAAGAATCTGCTCAACATATGATATCCTTTTAATACGCTGATTTATACAAGCTTAATGCCAAAATCTTGCATCGCCTGTCTAAGAGATGCTGTATGCTCTTTTGTTAACTCTGACAAAGGCATACGCAATCCCCCAACTTCCATTCCCATTAAATTCACTGCTTTTTTTACTGGAATTGGGTTTACCTCGCAAAATAACTGATCAACCAATGGCAGTGCCTTTAATTGAAGTCTACGGCTACCTTCAATATCTCCAGCGAAAAACTTTGCACAAATATCATGCGTTTCCTGTGGAGCTACATTTGATAAAACAGAAATTACACCCTTCGCCCCAAGTGATAACATTGGAACAATTTGGTCGTCATTTCCAGAATATAAATCAATATTGCCATCTGTCAACTGCATAATTTTAGCAACCTGAGAAATATCTCCAGAAGCCTCTTTAACTCCTACAATATTCTCTGTTTCCTTTACCAAAGTGTATACAGTACTTGGTTCAATATTCACTCCAGTTCTAGTCTTTACACTATATAAAAGAATTGGAGCTTTAGCTTCAGATGCAATTGTTTTATAATGTGCAACCAAACCTGCCTGCGTTGCTTTATTATAATATGGTGTTACCAAAAGTAATCCATCTACTCCATACCTGTCTCTTATACACATCTCCGAGCCCACG
>JAHLFA010000096.1 GCA_018883985.1 Candidatus Ruminococcus intestinipullorum
TTACGAAAAAAGAATATTACACTAAATGGAAAAAAAGCAACTGGAAATGAAAAATTAAAAACTGGAGATTGTGTAAAATTATTCTTATCCGATGAAACGATTGAAAAATTTTCCTCTACTTTTGATGAATACACAAATGTAGCTTTAGATATCATCTATGAAGATGCAAATATTATCTTAATCAATAAACCTGTAGGAATGTTATCTCAAAAAGCAAAAGACTCGGATACTTCTTTAGTGGAGCATTTGATTTCCTACCTAGTAAATTCTAACCAACTATCAAAAAAAGAGCTGCTTACATTTCGACCATCCATTTGTAATAGACTGGACCGTAATACCAGTGGGATTGTAGCGGCTGGAAAGAGTCTAATCGGCTTACAGATGCTAAGTAAAATGTTCTTTGAACGAGATATTGAAAAATATTATGTATGTCTTGTAAAAGGACATATTACATCTCCACAACATATCGAAGGATGGCTTAGAAAAGATGAAAAAAATAATACAGTAGAAGTGTTGGACAAAGAACAGGAGGGAAGTGTACAGATTATAACAGAATATACCCCTTTAGGTTATGCCAATAACGTGACTCTTTTAGAAGTGCATCTGATTACTGGAAAAACACATCAAATTCGAGCACATCTTGCTTCTATTGGACATCCACTTATTGGAGACCCTAAGTATGGAGATTATAGAGTAAATGAGTTCTATCGAAAAAAATACCATTTAAAAGGTCAGTTACTTCATGCCAAACGCTTAGTCTTTCCTATATGTGAAGAACCTCTAAAGAATCTTTCTAAAAAAGAGTTTGTAGCAGATATTCCTCCACTTTTTCAACAAATTGGAAAGGATATAGGTGTATTATAATGGCAACATGGAACTCAAGAGGTCTTCGAGGCTCCACTCTCGAAGAAATGATTAATTATACGAATTCTCTATATTTAGAAAAAGGATTGGCATTAATTCAAAAAATTCCAACGCCAATTACACCTGTAAAAATTGATAAAGAACGGCGTCATATTACACTTGCTTATTTTGAAAAAATTAGTACTGTTGATTATATAGGAGCGGTACAAGGGATTCCTGTTTGTTTCGATGCAAAAGAGTGTGCCACGGACACATTTCCCCTTCAAAATATTCATGCCCATCAAATAGAATTTATGGAACAGTTTGAAAAACAAGAAGGTATTTCTTTTCTCATTATTTACTACAGTAAAAGGGAAGAATTGTATTATATGACTTGTCAAGAGATAAAGAAATTCTGGGAAAGAGCAAACGAGGGAGGACGTAAAAGCTTTCGCCTAGAAGAGTTGAATCCTGCATACTTTATGCCTTTAAAAAATCACTGTTTTATTCCATATTTGGACTATATTCAAAAAGATTTAGATAGTCGGGAATCTTAATTTTCCATGTACTATTTTTCTTTTCCTATACATAAAATAGGACAAAGATGAATCTTATGGAGTAGTTTATGAATGAATCAGAAATCAGACGCAGAGAGCTTCTTCGACAAACAAAAGCATTATATAGCAAGGATTCTACATACTTTCCAATTCACTCTAGATATGAGCAGAGTGGATATAATGAGGAGGAGGGTTATGACGACAGTTCTTTTTTGTTTCGTCTAGGAATATGTATTCTTTGTTTTGTGTGTTTTGTTTGGATGGACTCTCAAAAAGTAGAAGTTGCAGATGTAAACAGTACGCAAATTATACAAGAAATAAAAAAACAGATTACACCAGAGGATGTCCCAGATGAATTAAAAAAAGTGGGAGCATATCTATAATTATTATTAGAACTTTATATTGACAAAAGCAGACTTCTTTGGTATTCTACTTTAGAATTAGCTTTAACTAACCGCCTCGAAAGAGGCTTTTTCTAACGCTATTGGTTAGTTTTGACTAATTAAAACTTTTTTGATTGGATAGGTGAAAGGTATGATGATTAATAAAAGACTGATTGGTACAGTCAAAGAAAGTAAAAAATATATAGCTGGAAATGTATTTAGTCAATGGATTTCATTGATAGCTAATATTGTTATTATGGGAGCAATTGCAAAACTATTGCAAGACTTGTATAAAGGCAGGGTAGGGCATAAGCAGGTAATTTTGACTTTAATTATTGCTATTGCAGCAATTAGTATTCGATTTGTATGCTCTGTTATTTCTAGTAAAATGAGCTATCTTTCTTCTAAATCGGTAAAGAAAACACTACGACAGATGATTTATCAGAAACTTTTGCGACTTGGATCTTCTTATAAAGAACAGACAAATACTTCTGAAGTAGTACAAGTTGCCGTAGAAGGTGTTGAGCAATTGGAAACTTATTTTGGAGCATATTTACCACAATTTTTTTATGCTATGCTGGCACCACTCACTTTATTTGCTGTTTTAAGTTTTATAAATTTTCCTAGTGCCATTTTATTGCTAATATGTGTCCCTATGATTCCAGTTACTATTATTCTTATTCAAAGATGGGCGAAGAAGCTTTTATCTAAATACTGGAGTCAGTACACTGCTTTGGGTGATACTTTTCTTGAAAATCTTCAAGGATTGACTACTACAAAAATTTATCAAGCAGATGCTTTTAAGCACAAGGAAATGAATGAACAAAGTGAACATTTTCGTAAAATTACGATGAAAGTGTTAACGATGCAATTAAATTCCATTACAATTATGGATTTAGTTTCCTATGGAGGAGCAGCACTAGGAGTCATTCTTGCAACAACACAGTTTAAATCTGGAAAAGTGGATTTATTTGGATGCATTATGATTATTCTATTAGCGGCAGATTTTTTCTTACCTATGCGACTTTTGGGATCGTTTTTCCATATCGCAATGAATGGTATGGCCGCCTCTGATAAAATATTTCGTTTATTAGACCTGCCTGAAGAAAAAGAAAAAAATGCTACTATTCCAGAGGATTGCTCCATTGAGTGTAGAAACCTTCGATTTTCTTATGAAGCAGATCGAGAAATTCTTCATGGAATCAATCTATCTTTTCCAAAGGGGAGTTTTACTGCAATTGTAGGTGAATCTGGATGTGGTAAGTCTACCATTTCTGGAATTCTAATGGGACGAAATAAAGGATATTTCGGTGATATTATAGTTGGGCAAACCCCACTTCACCAATTGAATGAAGCAAACTTGATGAAAAATTTCACTTATATTTCTCATCAAAGCTACCTTTTTAAGGGAACTGTTCGAGATAATCTGTTGATGGCTCGACCTGAAGCAACAGATGATAATCTTTGGCATGTACTAGAACAAGTGAATCTAGCTAATTTTCTAAAAAGTGAAAATGGACTAGATACGATGTTGAATGAAAAAGCATCAAATCTTTCAGGTGGGCAATGCCAACGTCTTGCTCTTGCAAGGGCATTATTACATGACAGTCCTGTATATATTTTTGATGAAGCTACCTCAAATATTGATGTAGAAAGTGAAAATGATATTATGACTCAAATTTATAAACTTGCAGTACATAAAACAGTGATTTTAATTTCTCACAGATTGGCTAATGTAGCTGGAGCAGACAAAATTTATGTTCTTGACAAAGGGACTATTGTTGAAGAAGGAAATCACAAAATGTTGCTTGAACAAAATGGTACCTACGCAAAACTTTGGAATGCACAGCAAGAATTGGAAAACTATACGAAAGGAGGAGTCTAGAATGAAAAGAAGTGGATTTCATATTATGGGAAAGCTAATTGGTCTAGTTAAACCTTTAACTGGCTATATGATTCTAGCTATTACAATGGGATTGATTGGACATCTATGTGCTTCTTTTATTACGATATTTGGTGGTTATGCAATTTTGCTGATTCTGTATCCTGAAAATTCTTTGGATTTAAAGATTCTCTTTATTGCAATTATACTATTTGCTCT